>CAMWQQ010000007.1 GCA_947176455.1 uncultured Odoribacter sp.
TGGTGGTTGCCGAACCAGCCTCCGCGGTTGGCGGACAAGGGGGAGGGATGTACGCATTTCAACACCAGATGCTTGTTGGTGTCGATGAAAGCTCCTTTGCGTTGCGCATACGAACCCCACAACAAGAAAACCAGATGTTCCTTTTTCTCGGCGATTGCCCGGATGACCGCGTCGGTGAAGGTCTCCCAGCCTTTGTTCTGGTGTGAGCCCGCCTGATGTGCCCGGACGGTGAGGGTGGCGTTTAACAGTAGCACGCCCTGATCCGACCAGCGTTCCAGATTGCCCGACACGGGGACGGGCGTACCCAGGTCGTCATGAATTTCCCGGAATATGTTTTGCAGGGAAGGCGGTTGCTCGATGCCTTCGGGCACGGAAAAACAAAGCCCGTGCGCCTGCCCCGGACCGTGATAGGGGTCTTGCCCCAGAATCACGACTTTGGTATTGTCTGCCGGACAATGGTTGAATGCGTTGAATATCAGTTTCCCCGGAGGATATATCCGGGTCGTGGCGTATTCGTTTTTGACAAAGGAAATCAGTTCTGCGAAATAGGGCTTTTCAAACTCCTCTTTCAATAACTCCTTCCAGGATGCTTCGATTTTGACGTCCATAATTTGCTGGGTTTGAGAGGAACGGGTTTATTTCGGTTCGTTGATTTTGATTTCAAACATTTTGGGCCACCGTTTTCCCGTCACATAAAACGTGTTCTTTTCCGGATTCCAGGCAATCCCGTTCAACACGTCGTCTTTTTCATTGAGCGTCGCCCAGTCGGTAGCCGGCAACAATCCGCTCATATCCAACTCGGCTTTTACCACTCCGGATTCCGGATCTATGGCGACAATCCGGTTGGTGAGCCATACATTTGCCCACACCAATCCATTGACGTATTCCAGCTCGTTCAGCTGGTTGACTTCGCCTTGGTGGTCGTACACTTCTACTTCCTTGATGATGCTGAATCCGGAAGGGGCAATGTGGTAGAGCTTGTTGCTCCCGTCGCTCATGATTAACCGGTTACCGGCGGTGGTGATGCCCCACCCCTCGGAGTTGTAGTTGAAAACGGATTGCCGGGTGAAGGTTTTCAAATCGTAGATGAAGCCCTTTCTCGACCGCCAGGTAATCTGGTAGATTTTGTCGTTGTAAATGGTGATGCCTTCCCCGAAATATTGATTGTCGATGTTCAATACGGAAAGGATTTCTCCTTTCTGTATGTCAATCTTCCGGATAGAGGATTCTCCGTATTGTCCGGTGCCCTCGTACAGATAGCCGTCCCAATACTGCAATCCTTGCGTGTAGGCTTTCCGGTCGTGCGGAAAGGTGCGCACTATCTGGTACCCGTATTTCAGGGGTGCCTGCACCGGTTTCAGTCGGATGTAGGTTGCCGCGGTGCTCCTTTTGTTGCCGGGATGCCAGCAGGTCACTTTGACGATTCGGTTTCCCGCTTTATCTTCCGGCAGGCGAAGGATATGGCTGTTGACGTTTTTGCCCAGTCTTGCCACTTCCCGTCCGTCTATCGAAATGGAGGCGGAATCGACGGGGAACCGGTCTTTGTTTTCGAATCTTATCGTGATTTCTTCCCCGAAACGATAAGTTGCATCCTTTTCAGGAGAAACCAGCCGGATGCTGTTGACGTATTTTGTTTCATCTTTCCCCGAGGTGGAAGAAACGGAAATCGTCTCTCCGTTTTTCTTGTTTTTTGCGGAATTTTCTCCGCAGGAACAGAGAATCACCAGGCAGATGAAATAGTACAAATAAGACATAAAATGATGAATTAATTTTCCAAGCTCCATTCGTAGCCGTCTTTGGTGTCCTTGATGCTGACACCGGCGTTTTTCAGCTCGTCCCGGATTTTGTCCGATGTCGCCCAGTCTTTCTTCTGTTTGGCTTCAGTACGAATGGCCATGACCATATCCAAGACTTTGCCCAGCACTTCGTGGTCCTGGCTGACGGATTCGCTTTCCGCCTTTAAACCGAGAATCTCGAAAACATAGTCGTGATACAGTTTCTTCAACTTGTTTAGGTTCTCTTCGTTGATTTTCTCGTTCCCCGCAACCAGCGAGTTGATGATGCGCACTCCGTCGAACAGGAACGAAATCAACAACGGCGTGTTCAGGTCGTCGTCAATGGCTTCCCGGCACTTGGTGGCAAGCTCGTCGATGTTTACGGTGTTTTCCGCGGTCGCCTTGATTTTCTCCAGGGCGTTCGTGGCGGCAATCAGTCGTTCATATCCCTTTTGTGCCGCTTTCAGTGCCTCGTTGGAAAAGTCCAGCGGACTGCGATAGTGGGCTTGCAGGATAAAGAAACGAATGGTCATCGGGGAATAGGCTTGCTCGAGCACCTTGTTTTCGCCGGAAAACAACTGGTCCAGCGTGATGAAATTGCCCAGGGACTTGCCCATTTTCTGCCCGTTAATCGTCACCATGTTGTTGTGCATCCAGTATTTGACGGCTTCATGTCCGTAAGCCGCCGTACTTTGGGCGATTTCGCACTCGTGGTGGGGGAATTGCAGGTCCAGTCCTCCGCCGTGGATGTCGAACCGGTCACCGAGGTACTTCTGACTCATGCAGGAGCATTCCAGGTGCCAGCCCGGAAATCCGTCGCTCCAGGGGGACGGCCAGCGCATAATGTGTTCCGGATTGGCTTTCTTCCAAAGGGCGAAATCCGCAGGATTGTGCTTCTCGCTTTGTCCGTCCAGTTGGCGGGTGTTGGCAATCAGCTCTTCCACCCGTCGTCCGGAAAGTTTGCCGTAATCGTATTTCTTGTTGTAGGCTTCAACGTCGAAATAGATGCTTCCGTCGCTTTCGTAGGCAAAACCGTTCTCGATGATTTTCTTGACCAGTTCAATCTGCTCGATGATGTGACCGGAGGCATGGGGTTCTATGCTCGGGGATAGCGTGTTCAACTGCTCCATATTTTTATGGTAGCGGTTGGTGTAGAACTGCACCACTTCCATGGGTTCCAGTTGGTCCAGTTTCGCTTTCTTTGCGATTTTGTCTTCCCCGTCGTCGCTATCGTTGGTCAGATGTCCCACGTCGGTGATGTTGCGCACGTAGCGCACCTTGTAGCCTAAATATTTCAGGTAACGGAACACCAGGTCGAACGTGATTGCCGGACGGGCGTGTCCGAGATGGGCATCTCCGTAAACGGTGGGACCGCAAACGTAAAGTCCGACGAAAGGCGGATGAACGGGTTCAAACTTTTCTTTCCTACGGCTGAGCGTATTGTATATTGTCAAATTGTTTTCCATAGCTTTACCAGATAGACGTTGAAATCAGCAGGTAAAGATAAGGAAAAATAAAATTTATTCAACGGATAAAGTCGTTGAATAAATTTAAAGGCATCAGGTGTCGTTTATTTTGTTGTGTGCCACCTCTATCCGGTTGCCGTGTGTTATATTTCTGTGCAGTCTGGACTTTGAAGTTCCTGTTCCAGTTTCTCGCGGTAGTCCTGTGGAGTCTCGGACTTCGCGGTATGCCGGGCGGTGTTGTCGCATGTGTTTGGACGGTTCGGGGTCTCAAATGCCGGCAGGCTGGCTTCCCGGAATCTTTCCCAGCCTTCCCGCTTTGACGGAGTTGCGGTGGTGTTCGGATTATTTCTCATTTTCGTGTGATTTGTGTAAAATTTTGCTGAAAGAAAAGCCTTTCTTCCGGTGGGGAAAAAAGGCTTTGTATCGGGTTCCTTGTGTTCTTTGCTATGGTGTGTCGTGTCATAAGCGCGGGAATATTTGCGTTTCGGCGTCGTGCATCAGGGGCGGGACGACCGTGAAAAAGGCGTAGAACGGATATAACGGCAGGTGAAACGTCTGAAAATCCGTCTGAATGGGCAAATGGAAAATCGGAGCGGAGGTACCGGGAAGAGGTGCCGATTCTTTTGCCGGGTCGTCGTAAATGCAGACCAGTAAATGAATGGCAAGTGTCAGTATGCCTGCGATGAGTAATCTCATAGTTGCCCGTTTTTGTTTCGTTGTTCAATCGGTCCGTCTTGGACGGAAAGTGTAGGAATGGATACGTCGGGAAAAGGCGCAAGGTTACGGCTTCTGTCCGGATATGTTCGGGTGGACGTTCCGATTTTAGCATTTTAAACTTTTTCCGTATTTTTGAACATTCGAATATGGAATGATATGCGCAGGAAAACGAATACGGTCAAAATCGGAAATATCACTTTGTCCTCGGAACAGCCGGTGATGATACAGTCGATGTTGAATACGCCGACGATGGATACCGAGGCTTGCGTGGAGCAGGCGTTGCGGATTGTCAATGCCGGCGGACAATTGGTGCGGATTACGGCGCCCGGAGTCAGGGAAGCTGAAAACCTGGAACACATCCGCCGGGCTTTGCGGGAGAGGGGATGCCTTGTCCCTTTGTCTGCCGATATCCATTTTACGCCCGATGCGGCGCTCGTCGCGGCATGTCACGTGGAAAAAGTGCGGATTAATCCGGGCAATTTTGTAGACAAGCGGGCGACGTTTAAAAAGTTGACTTACACGGATGAGGAATACGCCGCTGAATTGGAGATGTTGCGGAAAAAGTTTACGGAATTTCTGGAAGTTTGTCGCAAAAACGGAACGGCGGTGCGCATCGGTACGAACCACGGTTCTTTGTCGGACCGGATTATGAGCCGTTACGGGGACACGCCGGCGGGAATGGTCGAATCCACGATGGAATACCTGAGGGTATGCAAATCCGTGGGTTTTGACAATGTCGTGATTTCTTTGAAATCCAGTGATTGCAGGATTATGGTGGATGCTGTCCGGTTGCTTGTTCGGGAAATGAAACGGGAGTCTATGCAGTATCCTTTGCACTTGGGCGTGACTGAAGCGGGCGAGGGTGAGGACGGACGGATTCGTTCTGCCGTGGGCATTGGAACATTGTTGAACGAAGGCATCGGAGACACCATTCGGGTTTCGCTGACGGAAGAGCCGGAAGCCGAAATTCCGGTTGCCCGGATGCTGGCGCGGTTGTGCGACCGTCCTCGGTTTGAAGCCAGCGGGGACATCTTGAAAGGGAATTGTTCCCGTCCCTGCATTGTGGCGGATTTGTCCGTAATGGACGAATGGAACGAGGAAATGCGGGAGCGATTGGATTTGAGGCAGGAGGACGGTTCTGCTCGGATGCTTTCCGGCGTGAAGACTCCGGAAATGATTTACGTGGAGCGATTCAGTGACGAATTGGCGGAACTGCCGGAAGAGACGCTCGTGGTGGTGCCTGCGGAACGTTGGCGACAGGTGCGGCATTTGCACGCCCGGATTCGTCCGTTGTATTCTTGGACGGCATATATGAAACAAACGGAGTCTGACCCGGATGTTCCGGTGTGGGTGGAAGTGGATGCCGTCGAGGCTTTGGATGCGGAATTGGCGGAAAGACTGAACAAAGACCGGGATGCCGTTCTGGTGCTGTCGTTGGGTGCGGAATATCATGCCTATCGGGAAGCCTTCCGGCGGATGAGGAAGTTGGGTGTGGGAAACCGGACCTTGTTGCGTGTCCGGACGGAAGACCCGGATACGGAAAAGACGAGCTTGGAGATTGCGGCGCAGGTTGGCGGATTGTTTCTGGACCGCTTGCCGGACGGGTTGTGGATTTCCGCGCCGGAGAGTAGCGGACCGGCATACGGTATGGAATTGAGCCGTAACATTCTTCAGTCTGCCGGGGTTCGCCGGTACAAGGCGGAATTTATCAGTTGCCCCGGATGCGGGCGCACCCTTTTCGACTTGCAGGGAGCGGTTGCCAAAGTGAAGCAGGCTTTCGGGCATCTGAGCACGCTTAAAATAGCGGTTATGGGGTGCGTCGTGAACGGTCCCGGCGAAATGGGGGATGCTGATTTCGGCTATGTGGGTGCCGGAAACGGGAAAGTGAATCTGTACAAGGGACATCGAATGGTGCGTGTGGCTGTGCCGGAGAAGGAGGCAATTGAGGCGTTGCGGAAACTGATAGAGGAATCTTAATTGGGTGATTTATGGCAAAACAGACCCCTCTTGCCTTGGGCACGGAGGATATTCGGAAATTGTTGATGAGCTATGCCGTCCCGGCGATTGTGGCGATGACTGCCGCTTCGCTGTATAATATGATGGACAGCATTTTTATCGGGCAGGGTGTCGGTCCGCTGGCTATTGCCGGACTGGCAGTGACTTTCCCGTTTATCAATCTTGCCGCGGCTTTTGGCTCGCTGGTCGGGGTAGGTGCGTCTACCCTTGTCTCGGTGAAAATGGGACAGAAGGATTTGAAGAGCGCGGAAGCCGTGTTGGGAAACGTGGTGTTGTTGAATATGCTGGTCGGAGGCATCTTGATGACCGGCTGCCTGATATTTCTTGATCCCATTCTTTATTTCTTCGGAGCAAGTGCCGATACGCTACCTTATGCCCGGGATTATATGAAAGTCATCTTGTACGGGAATTTGATTACCCATATTTATATGGGATTGAATGAGGTTATGCGGGCTTCTGGGTATCCTCAGCGGGCAATGGCGGCCACATTGTTTGCCGTGGTGATTAACGGGGCGTTGAACGCTTTGTTTATTTTCGGACTGGATATGGGCATCCGGGGTGCCGCCTTGGGGACTATCTGTGCCCAATTCCTTGCATTGTTGGGAGTGCTTGCGCATTTCTCCAGTCCGAAGAGTTTCATCCGTTTCCAAAAGGGAATTTTCAAGATAAAAGGGCATATCATCCTCGCTATGCTGACTATCGGATTGTCCCCGTTCCTGATGAACATGTGCAGTTGCCTGGTGGTGATGCTGGTGAACACCGGATTGAAAAACCACGGAGGGGATTTGTATATCGGAGCTTACGGAATCATCAACCGGGTGGTGTTCCTGTTCATTATGATTGTTATGGGTTTCAATCAAGGAATGCAACCCATTGCCGGATACAATTGGGGCGCACGTCAAGTTGACCGGGTCATTCGGGTACTGAGATATACGATTTTCTGCGGGACATTGGTCACTACCGTCGGTTTTCTGGTTTGTCAGATTTTTCCGCGCACCATTATCCGGATGTTTACCGCTGATAAGGGATTGATTGATTTAGCGGAACATGGTATGAGGTTGATACTGATGATGTTGCCCGTAATAGGCTTTCAAATGGTATCCACCAGTTTCTTCCAGTCTATCGGTATGGCGGGCAAAGCCATTTTCCTCTCTTTGACGCGGCAGTTGATTTTTCTGGTGCCTTGTTTGTTCATACTGCCTCTTTACTGGGAGGCGGACGGCGTGTGGTGCAGTTTTCCGGTTGCCGATGGATTGGCGACCATTACCACCGGACTGATGTTGGGCTGGCAGTTGAAGAAATTTAGAGCGGAAAGATGGAATAATGCAAAAGATTCGATAGCTTTGCAATAAAACCGTTTTGTTATGGAAAAGAAAATCATTGTAACCATCGGTCGCCAGTTCGGCAGCGGGGGCAGGATTGTGGGGAAAAAGCTGGCGGAACAACTGGGCATCGCCTATTATGACAAGGAACTGATTAACCTTGCCTCCCGGGAGAGTGGCATTTGCGGAGAGTTTTTTGAAAAAGCCGACGAGAAAACTTCAGGTAGCCTGTTCAAGTCCTGGACTATGGGGTTTTCGATGAACAGCGCCATTTTTCAAAGCAACGATTACCTTTCCAATGAGTCGCTGTTCCAGATACAATCCGACGTTATCCGGAAAGTGGCATCCCAGGGTTCGTGCGTTCTGGTGGGACGTTGCGCCGATTACATCCTGCGCGACAATCCGGATTGCGTGAGTGTCTTTGTCAGTGCATCGTGGCAGGACCGCATCCGGCGGGCAATGGAATATGACGAGAAACTGACGGAGAAAGACGCCGTGGAATGCCTGAAAAAAGCGGACAAATCCCGGGCTTCCTATTATAATTATTATACGGACAAGGTGTGGGGTGCCGCCGAATCATACGACCTTTGCATCAATTCGTCCCTGTACGGCATCGACCGGACGATAGATTTTGTCCGGGAATTTATTTGTACGGAAAAGAAGGGCGAATAAGTTCAAAGGAAGGCGAAGAAACATGTTTTACTGTCGGATCGTGTAACTTTTTCCGAGGATGATGCGGTAAAAGACAATATGAATTTAAAACGGATTGCTTATGTCATTTTTATGGTTTATCATCGTAGGAATTGTTGCCGGCTGGGCAGCCGGAACGGTTATGAGAGGAGGAG
This sequence comes from uncultured Odoribacter sp., assembly GCA_947176455.1. Lineage (GTDB taxonomy): Bacteria > Bacteroidota > Bacteroidia > Bacteroidales > Marinifilaceae > Odoribacter. Next base: position 8,142 of record CAMWQQ010000007.1, read on the forward strand.
GCTTCGGATTGTTGATTAATTTCCTCATTGGCATTGTGGGTAGCGTGTTGGGCGGTTGGCTTTTCAGCCTCATCGGCTTGCATTCTACCGGCGGGATTATTGCCAACCTGATTGTTGCTTTCATCGGAGCTATGGTCCTGTTGTGGATTATCTCCTTGTTCCAAAGAAGCTCAAAGCCCCGCAGGGCTTGATTTTAATTCATTGCCGAAAGCCGTATCCTCGAATGCAAGGGGATACGGCTTTTGTTGTTTTATAAATAAAACCTATTTTTGTGTAATTCAAAACAATGTGCTATGCCTGAAATAAGCAGATTCTACGGGATAATCATTTATATGTATATGAGTGAACACAATCCCCCTCATTTTCATGTCTGGTACAAAGAATATCAGGCTACTGTTACGATAGAAGAGGGCATTATAAAAGGAGAATTGCCCCGTCGTGCTTTGAATCTGGTATATGAATGGTTAGATTTGCACAAGGATGAATTAATGGAGAACTGGCGTAGGCTGGCTTCATTTGAATCGCCTAAACCGATTAAACCTTTGGAATAATGGAAGAAAAAATACTGACCATTACAGACGCCACGTATGTGGACGTTTATAAGATTAAAGCGACATTTAATACTGGAGAAACAAAGCTGATAGACTTTTCCCCAATCATAAACAAGGGTGTCGGTTTGTGCAAGAAATTGGGAAATTTGGATTATTTCCGGAATTTTACCTTGGACCCTTTTACGATTGACTGGAACAATGAAATCGGTTTTGCTCCAGAATATCTTTATGAGATTGGACTGGCGGTCTGAACGTAAAAAGAAAGATATAGTCACAAAAAAATCCTGCAAGTGGAAACTTGCAGGACTTTTTTTATCCGTAATCAACGGATTATTTGTTCAGGGCTTCTGCCACAGATACGGCAACGGCAACCGTGGCGCCAACCATCGGGTTGTTACCCATACCGAGGAATCCCATCATTTCCACGTGAGCGGGAACGGAAGATGAACCTGCAAACTGTGCGTCGCTGTGCATACGTCCAAGGGTGTCGGTCATTCCGTAGGATGCGGGACCGGCTGCCATGTTGTCCGGGTGCAGGGTACGTCCCGTACCACCGCCTGAAGCTACTGAGAAGTAGGGTTTGCCGGCAAGTACGCGTTCTTTTTTATAGGTACCTGCCACCGGGTGCTGGAAACGGGTCGGGTTGGTAGAGTTTCCGGTAATGGATACATCTACGCCTTCTTTCCACATGATGGCAACGCCTTCGCGTACATCATCGGCACCGTAGCAGTTTACTTTTGCGCGAGGACCATCGGAATATGCCTTGGTCTTCACGATTTTCAGTTCGCTGGTGAAATAGTCAAATTCTGTTTGTACGTAAGTGAAGCCGTTGATACGTGAAATAATCATGGCGGCATCCTTACCCAAGCCGTTCAGAATGACCCGCAACGGGTTTTTACGTACTTTGTTTGCCATTTCCGCAATCTTGATGGCACCTTCTGCGGCTGCGAAAGATTCATGACCTGCCAGGAAAGCAAAGCACTGGGTTTCTTCGCGGAGCAGACGGGCTGCCAGGTTTCCGTGTCCGAGACCAACCTTGCGGTCGTCGGCTACTGAACCGGGAATACAGAATGCCTGCAAGCCTTCGCCGATTGCTTCTGCTGCATCCGCTGCATGGGTGCAGTTCTTCTTGATGGCAATGGCGGCGCCTACCACGTAAGCCCATTTTGCATTCTCGAAACAGATATTTTGTGTCTGTTCACATTCCAGATAAGGATCGATACCTTTTGCCTCGCAAATGGCTTCTGCTTCTTCAATGGATGCGATGCCGTAGGAGTTTAATACTTTGTTGATCTGACTGATCCGACGATCCTGACTTTCAAATTTTATTTCTCTTTTTGCCATTGTATGTTCCTCCTATTTTATTCGTGACGTGGGTCAATATATTTAACTGCATTGGCAAAACGTCCGTAGTTTGCAGTGGCTTTTTTCAATGCTTCGTTGGCGTCCGTACCTTTTTTAATCAGGTCCATCATCACGCCCAAACGTACAAATTCGTATCCGCAGACTTCATCGTCCTCGTCCAGTGCCAACCGGGTAACATAGCCTTCTGCCAGTTCCAGGTAGCGAACGCCCTTGGCTTTGGTGGAGAACATGGTACCCACCTGGCTACGCAGACCTTTTCCCAGGTCTTCCAGTCCGGCACCGATAACCAGACCTCCTTCGGAGAAGGCGCTTTGGCTACGTCCGTAAACGATTTGCAGGAACAATTCGCGCATGGCGGTGTTGATGGCGTCACAAACCAAGTCGGTATTCAAGGCTTCCAGCAAGGTTTTTCCCGGCAGGATTTCTGCCGCCATGGCTGCAGAATGGGTCATGCCTGAGCAACCGATGGTTTCTACCAATGCTTCCTCGATAACGCCTTCCTTGATGTTCAAGGTCAGTTTGCAGGTTCCCTGTTGAGGTGCACACCAGCCGATACCGTGAGTTAAACCTGAAATGTCTTTGATTTCTTTTGCCTTGACCCACTTGCCTTCTTCAGGAATCGGGGCTGGTCCGTGGTTCGGACCTTTTTTGACAACGCACATGTGTTGTACTTCCTGTGAATAAATCATAGTATTGCTTTTATTGATTAGTATATTGTTGCATCTTGTTTTTGTGTGCACAATTTGTACAAAGGTAAAAAGTTTATCCGATTAAAAAAAGAAGTAAAACAAATTGTCAGTAAAATGGCGGTTTGGGTGTTAAAAACGGGAAAGTTTTTCCTAATTTTGAAAATAGTATGCAATTTTTAATTAAACTTGCTTATTCATTGTGCCATAGATGCATGAGGTAATAAAAAAGCGTCTTATTCAGGAGTATGACACAGACCGTAGAGATAAATATCAAAGAATTGAGCGTTTTTAGGCAATTGTTTGAAGACTTCTATGTGCCGTTGTGTGTGTTTGCCCAGCATTATATAGACGACAAGGAAGATGCTGCGGATATTGTCCAGGAATGTTTTGTAAAAGTGTGGCAGAAAAAGGAGGATTTTTGTTATTTGCATCAAGTGAAGTCTTTTTTATATACCTCCGTGCGGAATGGTGCGTTGAATATACTGGAACATCGGCGGGTGAAAGCAGATTACAGAGACGAATACCTGGGGAAAAGCGAGGAGAGTTTTTTTAAAGATCAGGTAGTGGAAGAGGAAACGTACCGAATATTGCGCCAGCATATTGAAAAATTGCCGGAACAAACCCGACGGGTGATGTTGCTGGCTTTGGAAGGGAACAGCAATACGGAAATCGCCGAACTGCTGGCAATGACTACCGGTACGGTTCATACGCATAAAAAGATAGCTTATAAACGTTTGCGAAAAGTATTAAGTCCTGACTTCTATTTTATTTTTCTGATTTGATTCATCCTGTTTATCGGATTCCTACGATTGCCGGGAAGTATATTGTTATTTGTTTTTCATCGTTTTTTGTAAAAAAATGTCGTTTTTTCTTACCCATGTTTTGGACTTTAACTGTTATATATAAAAAATAAGGTTTTATGCTGGACAACGAATTTGAAATTGCTTCGCTAATTGTGAAATATCAGACAGCCACCTTGACGGAAGAGGAGGAAGACTGTTTGATGCGTTGGATTGAGTTTTCAGACGAAAGGAGAGAACTTTTTGTGCGATTGAACAAGGCAGGGAATTTTCATTGTTTGATGAAGATGGCGGAAGCCTATGATACACGACAGGCTTGGGAAAAAGTATCACCGCAATTGTTTGTTTCCCGAAAGATCAGTTGGCGTCGCTGGCTATCCTATGCCGCTCTTTTCATTTTACCCATAGCTATCTGTTATATCTTGCTACGAATTTCGGTTCAGACAAAACCGTTGGAGAAGGAGGTGCTTGCCACTTCGCGTATTTTGTCAGGCAGAGCGCAAGCCGTATTGACTTTGGACGATGGCACTCAGATAGATCTCACGAAAGAAAAAAGATTTGAATTGACGGAAAAAGAGGGTACAAGGATTTTAAAAGATTCTTCTGTGTTGAATTATAGTGCCGTCAAATCGATGGCATCCGCAGAAGTAAAATATAATCGTATTTCTATTCCTCGGGGCGGGGAATACACTTTGGTCCTGAGCGATGGAAGCCGGGTTTACTTGAATGCCATGAGTACTTTGCGCTATCCTGTGAACTTCTCCGGGAAAGAACGTTGCGTGGAGTTGTCCGGGGAGGCGTATTTCGAAGTGGTGAAATCAGAAAAACCTTTTATCGTGAAAACGGCGGATGTCGCAGTGGAGGTATTGGGAACGGCGTTCAATGTTTGCAGTTATGCCGAACAGGCAGTTGTCGCTACGACGTTGGTCAGCGGGAGCGTGTGCGTGTCTGCCGGAGGGAATAAAACTAGGATACAGCCCTCCCAACAGGCGAATTTTGACAAAAAGTCGGGAAAGATAGCGGTACAAACCGTGGATACATCCGTTTATACGGCATGGAAAAACGGTATATTTTGTTTTAAAGACGGTCGCTTGGAGGATATGATGACTTATTTGGCACGCTGGTATGACATGCAGGTGGTTTATAAGGATGAGGAGGTGAAAAAACTGAAATTCGGATGCAGTCTGAATCGTTACGGAGAGATTACCCCTATCCTGAATTTGCTGAAGGAAACGGGCAAGGTAAATGTGGAAATAAATGAAAATACGATTGTATTTTCTAAAAAATAAAAAGCAGAAAATGCGCTAACATTTTCTGCTGAAAATAATTTCTGCGCTAACAGAAATTATGAAGTTTAACTAAACACACAAAGTTATGAACAAAAATGAAAATTTCCTCCCGTACGGGGAAATAAAAAGAGTCTTTTTTAAGCTTAGGCTGGCGTGTTATGTGGTCTTGTTGTTCTGTATGCACGTCTTTGGGTCTGTCGATGCGCAGACGCGGGTTGACCTGAATGTGAAAAATGCAACATTACATGATGTACTTTGGGAATTACAGAGACAAACCGGTTTTGTTTTTGTGTATAGTACGCAAGATATCGAGGCGGTCAGTCTGCCCCATGTGAAAGCCTCTCATAGTACGGTGAAAGAAGTGCTGGATGACTGCTTGAGGAATACCGAGTTAACTTACAGCATTCTGGATGATGTGATTGTTATTCGCAAAACTGAGGCTTTGCCTGCCTTGCCTCAGCAAACGATTACGGTGAAAGGAGTGGTGATGGATGCGTCCGGAGAAACGTTGCCTGGAGTGTCTGTGCGAGTGAAAGGAACTGCTATGGGAGTTGCCACTGATGTGAACGGCCGTTTTGAAATGAAACTGCTGGATAGCAAGGGGGTGTCTCTGGTGTTTTCTTTTATAGGAATGCAAACGCAAGAAATGGCAGTCCCGGCAGGGGGCGGGGAATTGAGTGTTGTTCTGAAACCACAGGCGACTCAGTTGGAAGAAGTAATCGTGACGAGTTACGGTACTTTTAAGAAATCAGCCTATGCAGGTTCTGCTTCAACGGTGCAGACGGCAAATCTGAAAGACGTGCCGGCGGTGTCCTTTTCTCAAGTCCTCCAAGGTGCGGCTCCTGGTATTCAAATCAGTTCTTCTTCCGGTCAGCCGGGTGCTTCTACTACGATCAATATCCGTGGAATGGGTTCGTTCAATGCCTCTAATTCTCCTCTGTATGTGATTGACGGTATACCGGTGATTTCGGGCAATGTCAGTGCGTTGGGGACGGATGCCGGTTTTGATGTGATGTCTACGCTGAATACGTCGGACATTGAGAATGTCACGATAATCAAGGATGCCGCAGCTGCCGCCCTTTACGGTTCGCGTGCCGCCAATGGGGTGATCCTGATTACGACGAAACAGGGAAAGAAAGGGAAACCTGTATTTTCGTTTAAGTCGGACTGGGGATATTCGGATTTCGCTATGGAATTCCGTCCGACAATCGGCGGAGAGGAAAGACGGAACATGATTTATACGGCTCTAAGGGATGGGGCGATGGTGTATGAAGAGGAGTCGGAAGAAGATGCCATCCGCTATGCCGATGAAGAGATAGACTATTATGCACCTGTTCCTTGGTGCGGTTACACCGATTGGCGGGATGTAATGTTTAAGAAAGGAAGTCATCAGACGTATGAATTTTCTGTTTCTGGAGGAACCGACAAACTGAAATATTACTCTTCGCTGGCTTATATGAAACAGGAAGGCATTACGGCAAGTTCCGGGTTAGAACGCGTTTCCGGCCGTGTGAATGTTGATTACATGGCGACGGACAAGCTGACTGTGGGAGCAAAAACATTGTTCTCTACTGTTAATCAGGATGTTTATTCTGAGGGTTCCAGTTATACGGCTCCGTTTTATGCTGTGATCAACTGTGTGGTTCCTTCTGATCCGGTTTATAATGAAGACGGCACATGGAACCGTGATTTTATCCGCAACGGCGACCGCAACCCTAAATTAGCTAACGAGTACAATTTCCGGCGGGAGTATATCACCCGTTCATTCAACACGATTTATGCTTCTTATGATATATTGCGGGATTTGAATTTTAAATCTACGTTAAGCTACGACTTCTCCACGACAAAAGGACGTTTGTGGTATGATCCGCGTACTTCCGACGGTGACGATTATAATGGAGCTTTGGAGAAATCGATTTATGAACGGAGAAAGATGGTATGGTCGAATGTGCTGAACTATCAGAAGACGTTCAATGACAAACACAATCTGGATGTGTTGGCAGGGTATGAAATCGATGACCAATCCCGTGATTACGTTATGGCTTATGTGAAGAATTTTGCCCGTCCCGACAAGCCGGAAATCAGCAACGGCGTAAAATTGGACGATGTGGGCGGTTCTTCCAATGGAACCCGTTTGGTGTCCTATATTTTCCGGGCGAATTACAACTACGATAATAAATATTATTTCGGAGGCAGTTATCGTATGGATGGTAGCTCTCGTTTGCATCGGGATAACCGCTGGGGTAGTTTCTGGTCGCTGTCTGGAGCTTGGAAAGTAGCGTCGGAATCCTTTATGCGGCCCGTTTCCGGTTGGCTAAGCGATTTGAAACTACGACTTTCGTATGGCGTAAACGGTACGCTTCCCTCCGATTATTACGGTTATATGGGATTAAGCAGCTTGACCAGTAATTACGACGACGAACCGGGTATGGCGCAATCGCAGTTGCGAAATCTGGATTTATCGTGGGAAACGAATTATAATTTCAATGTCGGTTTGGACTTCGGATTCTGGAACCGTCTGAACTTTACGTTGGAATATTATACCCGTACGACAAAGGATTTGTTAATGGACCGGCCGATTTCCATGACTACCGGTTTCAGTAGCTATCTGATGAATATCGGGGAGGTGAAGAACCGGGGTGTGGAATTGGAAATCCGTTCCGTCAATTTCGACCGTGACAATTTCACGTGGACGACCCAGTTTAATTTGGGACATAACAGGAATGAAATTGTGCGACTGGACGGTCAGCAGACGCAAATTCCGGACGGTTCGCAAATCCGGCAGGTGGGGAAACCTTTCCGTACTTTTTACGTGATCGAATTTGCCGGCATCAATCCGGATAACGGTCGCCCGCAATTCTATACGAATGAAAGCGATGGGAAAGGCGGTTACATCAAAGAGATTACCGAGAATCCGAACAACGCAAATTACATTCCGATGAAATGTGCCGATCCGAAAGTGAGTGGCGGTTTGTCGAACTCATTGCGCTATAGATGGATTGATTTCAATATCATGTTTTCTTATTCATTCGGGGGATGGTCGTATGACAACTGGGCACAGAAAACGGAGCACGGTGGAGACGATTTGGAAGCCAATATCCCGACTTATTACCGTAACCGCTGGCAGAAACCGGGCGATAATGTGAAATATGAAAGATTTATCGAGGGTGCCGATGTGGTGATGAGTGACTGGAGGAACAGTCGCCGGTTGCATCCGACTGATTTCATCCGGTTGAAAAACTTTACCGTGGGACTGACCGTGCCCAAACAGTGGACCCGGCGGGCTGGACTTGAGAAGGTGCGTTTGTATGCTTCCGGCAGCAATATGTGGACCTGGGCGAAACATGATTATTATGATCCCGAGGCAGTCAGTGGCGGAACGGCCATTTGGGGTACCCCTCCTTTGAAAACCATGACGTTCGGACTGGAGGTCAATTTTTGACGGATGATACGGATTAATCAATTTAAAAGGAAAAAAGACTATGAAATGGATTAAATATATACTGGTAATGGTCGTTGCGGTTCTGGCGAACGGATGTGGCAACGATTGGTTGGATCTTCAGCCTTCGACTTCAGTGGAAACGGAAGGTTCGTTGAATGCTTTGAGTGATTTTGAATTTACCATGAACGGTATTTACAGCACCATGCAGTCGTATTATTATTACGGTGCGCGCATGCAGTATTACGGGGATGTCACGGGTGACGACGTACAGGCTTACAGCGCAAGCAAGCGTTGTGCCACTTATTACCAATTTGGCTATAATAAGGACAATGCGCCTACTACGTTCTGGAGGACATGTTACGATATTATTCAGAACGCAAATATTGTAATCAACAGTATTGACGGCATCGTGTATGACGGAGAAGATGAGCAAGGAAAGACGCTTTTTGAGGCTTACCGGAATGATTTGAAAGGACAGGCGCTTGCTGTCCGCGCCTTGGCGTTGTTCGACATTACACGTCTGTACGGTTATCCTTATCTGAAAGACAACGGCGCTTCCCTGGGCGGAGTGATAGTCGAAGACGTGGTGGGCATTGCATATAAACCTAAACGGAGTACTGTTGCGGAATGTTATGATAAAATAATCAAATATCTGACTGATGCGATACCCCTGCTTGCTACGGAGAAAGAGAAAAAGAGTAGCGACTGGCTGGCAAGATCCGTCAGGGGAAAGATGAACAGGTGGTCCGCTATGACTTTGCTCAGTCGGGTGTATCTGTACAAAGGCGATGATGCCAACGCCTTTAAAACGGCAGAAGAGGCTATTAAAGGCGCCGAAAAAGACGGCTACGGGCTGTGGTCCAATGATGAGTATACGGATGTATGGGCGAAAGATTTCACGTCGGAAGTGTTTTTTGAAATCGTTAATTTACTCACGGATAGTCCCGGAAAAGAATCGATGGGCTATTTGTGTTCTTCCAGTGGTTACAAAGATATGATTCTGACCAGTAGTTTCGTTGATTTTCTGCAAAAGGACAAAAACGATGTGAGATATAAGATGTTTAAGATTTCCAGCAAGCGGGCTTATATTCAGAAATATCCGGGTCAGGAAGGAGACAACGGGCCTGCGGATGCCAATATCCCCGTGTTCCGGATGTCCGAGTTGTATCTCAATGCTGCTGAAGCTGCTGTAAAATTGGAAGATAATGACAATGCCGTATATTATCTGGATAAGATTGTCAGTCGCGGAAATCCGGACAATACGGTCGAGGGCACGACGATTACTCTGGACCGGGTGCTGGACGAGAGACGGAAAGAGTTTTTCGGTGAAGGGCATCGGATGTTTGACGTGTTGCGGAACGGCGGGAAAATTGTCCGTAAGAATGTTTCGATTTCGGCGATTAGCAGTACCAAGCATTTGAGTTTGCAGGATTATGCCAAGGAATTTGACTGGAATATGTACAAGGTAGTACTGCCTATTCCGAAAGCGGAAATGGATGCCAACCCGAATATGGCAGGGCAGCAGAACCCGGGTTATTAAAATGAACGGATTGAGTAAATTTTGTTGGATTCTTTGCTTGTCGGCACTTTGTTTTATGCAAACTGCCGCAGGCAAAGACTATAAGAAGGGGCAGCCTTTGGCTCCCGATGGACCATATCTTTTATCCGATAGCACGGGGAGGATGCGAATGATTCAGGTAGACTGGAAAGGACGTTTGAAAGATACTTTGTTTCAAGCACTGCCGGATGATTTTTCTTTCTCGGTCGTATCGCACAAGGGGCATCACAGGTTTCAGGTGCGGTTGCATCCTTATCGTCGGCAAGCCTGGAAAATTCAGCAATCTGAGAAGCTGATGGTCATTTCAGACCCTCACGGTGATTTGGATTGTTTTGTTTCCATTCTTCGGGCGGGAGGTGTAATGGATGAGAATTATCACTGGAGTTTCGGTAGGAATCAATTGGTAGTCATCGGAGACGTGTTTGACAGAGGAAAAGATGTACTTCCGATATTCTGGTTGATTTATAAGTTAGAACTGGAAGCGGAAGAAGCTGGAGGATGTTTAAGTTTTTTGCTGGGCAATCACGAGGAAATGGTGTTAAGAGGCGATTGCCGTTATACGAAAGACAAATATAAACGTCTGGCGGACACCCTATGTCTGGCATACCAGCAATTGTGGCGGGAAAACAGCGAACTGGGGGGATGGTTGAGAACCCGGAACCTGATACAGATAATCGGAGACAATCTATTCGTGCATGCAGGTCTGAGCAGTGATTTGCTGCAAAGGGTGGATTCCGTGGAAGAGATGAATAAAGTGCTTGGAGAGAACCTGTCGTTGAGCAGAGAGGAGCGAATGGAGGTTTCTCCGCTTTCGGCTTTTGTATTCAATACGAAGGTCGGACCATTGTGGTATAGGGGAATGGTGAGAAGTGCCGACCAGTATTTCCCGGTAGAGCCACAGGAGGTGACAGCGTTGCTGGAAAAGTTCGGGGTGTCAAGGATTATTGTCGGACATACGATTTTCGACGACATCACCACATTCTACCGCCGGAGAGTGATCGCGGTGAATGTGGATAATGAGGAAAACCGGGAGAAGGACAGAGGAAGAGGAATCGTTATTGAAAACGGGGGTATATCCGTTTTGTATGATTCTGGAAAATTGGTGCCGATTCAGTGAGGGACTTTCAGGTCAGTTTAAGGTCATAAACCGGAAAGATACGGTTTGTGACCTTATTTTCGTTTGTGAGGCGGGCTGGAACGTGATGTTTGAAGTTATTTTTTTCGGTGAAAAAAGAAAAATTATTCCCTTAATTGCTAATTTTGGGATGCAGTTCAGTGAAAAATAAATAGGTTTTTTAAATTGAATATATGAGACGGATAGTTTATTTATTGACATTTCTGACGGTGGTGGTGTTTTTATTTCCCCAATGTCAGCAGGCTTCGAAAGAGAAAAAAGCCAAATACGTGTTTTATTTCATCGGGGACGGTATGGGTGTGAATCAGGTGAATGGGACGGAAATGTATTTGGCGGAGAAAGAGGGGCGTATCGGTTTGGAACCATTGAATTTTACTCAGTTCCCGGTGGTGAATATGGCTACGACCTATTCCAGATACAATTCGGTGACTTGCTCCGCTGCCGCAGGTACGGCATTGGCTACGGGTTCAAAGACGAAAAACGGGACAATCGGTATGGACAGCCTTCGCAAAGAACCGCTGTACAGTGTTGCCGTGAAAGCCAAGAAAGCCGGGAAAAAGGTGGGAATTACCACCAGCGTGAGCGTCGACCATGCTACGCCGGCAGCTTTTTACGCTCATCAGCCGGATAGAGGTATGTATTATGAGATTGCTACGGATTTGCCGAAGACTGGATTCGACCTGTATGCCGGTTCCGGATTCTTGCGGCCTCAAAACAAAAAGGATTCTACGGCGGCGGTCATTTATGATATATTGCGGGATTCCGGCTATGTGCTGGTGAGGGGAGTGGAGGAATTTCCTGCTAAATCCGAGCAGGCTGACAAGGTGGTGTTTATCCAGCAGGAGAATGTGCCCCAAAATTGTTTGCCGTATGCCATTGACCGCAAAAACGGGGATTTGACCTTGGCGGAGATTACGGAGAATGCGATTGATTTTTTAAGCCGGGATAACGAGAACGGTTTCTTCTTGATGGTCGAGGGCGGGAAAATCGACTGGGCGTGTCATAATAACGATGCCGCTACGATTTTTAATGAAATCATTGATATGGCAGATGCCGTGCAGAAGGCGCTGGATTTTTATCAGAAGCATCCGGAAGAGACGTTGATTGTCATTACTGCCGACCACGAAACCGGTGGAATCGTATTGGGAACCGGAGCGTATGCGTTGAACTTGAAAGTGCTGGAACATCAGAAAGCGTCCGAAGAGGAGTTGACCGCCAAAATCAAGGCTTTGAGAAAAGAGAAGAACAACAAGGTAAGCTGGAAAGACGTGCAGGCTTTGCTGGCTGA
>CAMWQQ010000008.1 GCA_947176455.1 uncultured Odoribacter sp.
TGAAACCTTACGGTTTTAACAAAAACCAAATCCGGGACATCCTGAACACCCACGATGCCATCCCCGGCAAGCAGTTCACGACAGGGAACACCCGACTGGTCAAAGACCGCCATTGTTGGCGACTCTATGACTACAGTCGAACCACACCCACGCACTGCCTCCTTGCCTCTGCCGGACAATTCGACATCGCCGGACGCACCCTCCGCGTGAGCGTTTTTCCCCGTCCGGCGGATTTCAAGATACCCCAGGCTCCGGACATGGCTTGTCTGGATGCGAACAAGGTTGAATTCCCGCTGTTGGTGCGCAACTGGCAGGCAGGTGATTGCTTTTATCCCCTCGGTATGGGGAAAAGCAAGAAAAAATTAAGCGATTTTTTCACGGACCGAAAATTCACCGCCCGACAAAAACAGGAATGCCTGCTTCTCCTCTCCGGAGAAGAAATCGTCTGGCTCATCGGTCACCGCATCGACGACCGCTTCAAAATCACCCCCGCCACGCAAAACATCCTGCAAGTGGAAATCCTCTCGTAAACTCCGCAAGCCCGATGCAAGCAGAGCGTTGATGTAAGGTTACACACTACATCGATCTCCAATTGACTCCTGCAATATAATTCAGTTAATCAAATGCCATTCCTTCCATAAGGAAGTTCTTCAGGCTCAGAATCCGGATACCCTCTTCGTTGTATCCCGACAAATATCTATCTGCCACAATTATTACCTTCCTGAATCCGTCCTTGATGTGTAAAAACGAAGCCTGTTCCTGCTCAACCTTTTCCCTGTCAGGCAATGCATAGGCGGACTGAATATATATTCTCTCCGGTCCGCGGTTACACACAAAGTCAATTTCCAGTTGCACTCTCTGACTACGGCCTTCTGTATCCTTAGTATTGTACTTCACGACTCCCACATCCACAGTGTATCCATGGAGGCAGAGTTCGTTATACACCATATTCTCCATCAGATGCGTCTTTTCCACCTGACGGAAACCTATACGTGCATTCCTGAGACCCAAATCTTCGAAATAGTATTTCTGAGGAGTATCAATATACTTTCGTCCTTTTACATCATAACGTACCGCCTTCCTGAGCAGAAACGACTCCTCCAGCATCTCCAAATACAGCTTGATGGTATTCTTGCCCACTCCGATACCCTTGACAGTCTTGAACGTATTCTCTATCTTAGTCGGATTTGTAAGTCCTCCTATACCAGAAGCCACTACATCTATCAGTTCACTCATTATACCACTTCCTCTAATATGATAACGTTCCTGGATGTCCGTCAAATAGGTCTTCTCGAACAATCCTTTCAGATACGCTTCCTTCTCCTTTACATCGGGTTCCAGGCAAACCATCGGCAAGCCACCGTATGTCATATACTGATCCAGAGCTTCCTCAAAAGTCATTTCTGGATGTGCACCGACAAACTCACTCATTGACAAAGGTGTAACATGAATTTCATGACCACGCCCCCGAAACTCTGTAATCACATCTTTCGACAGGAAGCGTGAATTACTTCCTGTCACATACACGTCCACATTCTGTATGCTTAGGTATGAGTTCAACACATCCTCAAACTCCGGTACCAGCTGTACCTCGTCCAACATCACATAGTACCATTTTTCTTTGGGAACATCACCAGAAGCCTTATATTCTACAATCTGAGAATCAATCCACTCCAACAAGGCATCCGGATCCCTTAATCTTTTGTTTCTTCGATTTTCAAGATCCAACATTACGATATGACTATCACTTACTCCCTCATCAAGCAAGTGCTGTCTGAAAAGATTCATCAAAAGATATGACTTACCGCATCTTCTGATACCGGTCACGACTTTTATCATTCCATTATGCTTACTCTTGATGAGCCTCCTCAAATGAATATCACGTTTTATCTCCATATGAAATTCGATTATACCAAAAGTGCGTATTTACGCATTTTTGTTCTATAAAAATACGTTTTTTCTTTTGTTCCACCAAACTATTACAAAAAATAATTATATCCGACCATCCCTGAAAATTCACCGCCCGGCAAAAACAGGAATGCCTGCTTCTCCTCTCCGGAGAAGAAATCGTCTGGCTCATCGGTCACCGCATCGACGACCGCTTCAAAATCACCCCCGCCACACAAAACATCCTGCAAGTGGAAATCCTCTCGTAAACTCCGCAAGCCTGATGCAAGCAGAGTGTTGATGTAGGTGTTCGCATTTGTCCAGGCAGGATGAAAAATAGATAATAAAGTAGAAACAATCCATCACTTAAACCAAAGAAAATCATAACTTTGTAATCAGTCATCATACATACAGAATATGAGAGAGAAAAATAGCTCTATATTATCCCCCGAATATCTCAACTTCAAAAATGAGATAACCGCCCGTATCAGGTCTGCCCAGTATGAAGCATTAAAGGCAGTAAACAAAGAAATGATAGCCTTATATTGGGAAGTCGGTAAACGAATTACCGAGCAACAAACGGCATTGGGTTGGGGAAAATCCGTTGTGGAAAACCTTTCACGGGACATACAGAAAGAGTTTCCGGGAATAAAAGGATTCGGGGTTTCCAATATGTGGGATATGGCACGTTTTTATACAGAATACCAGTCCAATGAAATTCTCCAACCATTAGTTGGAGAAATTAGCTGGTCGAAACATATCGTCATTCTTACGAAGTGCAAGGAAACACGACAACGACAATTTTATATATTGGCTACCAAGAAATATGGTTGGACGAAAGATGTTCTTATCAATAAGATAGAAGCCAAAACTTACGAGAACTATCTGCTCGGACAAAGTAATTTTGATAAGACCCTGCCTGATAAAATAAAGAACCAAGCCATACTTGCATTAAAAGATGAATACACATTTGACCTTGTAGGACTTGCAGAGGAACATTCGGAACATGAATTGGAACAGGCTATTATTAAGAATATCCGTGTGTTCCTCATGGAGTTCGGTACGGATTTTTCATTTATAGGCAATCAGTATCGGCTGGAAGTGGACGGGAAAGAATATTTCATAGATTTACTATTATACAACAGACGTTTGCAAGCGATGATTGCCATAGAACTGAAAATCGGAGAGTTTCAGCCAGAGTATAAAGGCAAAATGGAATTCTATCTGAACATTTTGAATGATACAGTAAAACTACCGCACGAAAATCCGACTATCGGTATCATCATCTGCAAATCTAAAAGCCGCATGATAGTAGAGTATGCCTTGAAAAGTTCCAATATGCCCATCGGGGTAGCAACATACTGCCTTTTTGCCGAATTACCCGAAGCCTACAAAAAACTATTACCGACATCGGAAGAAATAGCCAAGAAAATAGAAGTATTCATCGAAAAATAAGAAAGGGACTGAATAACTTTTGATTGTTAGACAGTCCCCTTGTTGCTATCCCCGATTGACAGGAAACAGATTAGAATTTGTGGAAAGCACGAACTTGTCCTCTTTCTCCTTGATTAGGAGTTATCGCCTCTGTATCATATCTAGGTGCTTGCAACCAAGTCGGTCTATCTTCATTATAACAATAAGATATCGCCTTCCCTTTAGTTCCTGCGAAAGTAGAAGAAATGTAATAGGTTGTCTGATATTGCGCCTTTACATTTATTTCGGTCTTTTCTTCCTCTGAAACCGGAGCATTCTGAATTGCCTCATTAAATTTCTTACAAGTTTCATCTTCTTTCAGGACTGCTTCACCGAATATTTTCAACAATTCCCAATCTGGCAATACCCAACCGGTCATGTCGCCTTGGTTCTTATCGTTACACCACTTCATTGCCGGATATTTTTCCAAAGTCGGGTCATCTTTCAGTGCCATTTCCAAATTAGCCAAGGCATCATCATCGCTTCCCGTTGTTTCAAGAGGATTCGGCGCAAGCCTCTCTTTTATTTCATCCAACGAAACTACCCAGCCGTGTTTTCCTGTTGCATCGACACTAATCACAATTCCCTCTATGCCGGAATGGTTATAGTAATCGAACACTTCAACCTTGGGCAATCCGACAGCATCTCCGGCTATCAACTCAGACGCACCCCAATCGGCTATTTCCTGAATGCTGACAATACATTCCGTTTCTTTCACCTCTACTTTCAAGGTAATCTGTTTGCCGGATTCAATGACCAAGTCCTCATCAGTTTCCCAAGTATAGGTCAATTCTTTCTTCGTCAGTATTTCCAACAATTGACTGCCCTTGGCTATGGTTTGTGGAACAATGATTGCTTCACGCACAATGTTAATCTCTGCCGGCACTTCGTTTACCGTAGCACTCACAACATCCTCCACCGTCTCTTGAGCAACCACTCCACCGTTGCCCAAATTGACAGTTGCACTGGTCTTCACATTGGTTAGAGTGACTTTGCTATCCTCCAATGCAGCAGAAGGAGAGGTACTGTAAATATTGAGCACAATCTTGCTCATCAAATGCTTGAAAGCAAGAGTAGCTGAACCCTCGGCATAATTCAACGTATGCTTTGTCCACAACAAGTCGCTACGAACATTGTCGGCTTTGTCCTGCTCCGTACTCACGGCAAAAACATAAGCCGCAGGGTTTTCGCCCGCCTTTGCGTCATAAGGCGAATAAGCATACAATTCCAAAGCAGGTTGATAATTCCAATGCGTTGCAGGTTCTGACACCAAGCCTTCCGCACTTTGTATGAAACGTGTATTTTTGGACACATCGGCAAGATTCAAGTCATTATCCACCACTTTTGCGGACAACCACACACCAACCTCCTGACCATTTTGCAGTTTCGTAACCTCATCGGAATTCATACCGTTAATTCGCGCCGTGAGCCGAAGCGCGTCATTGCCTCCGACTATCTTTTCGTCCTTATCTTTACAAGCCGTCATCAAGGCAACAACCAACAATACGGCACTTAATACATTATATTTCAGTTTCATATCTTTCGTTATTTAAGCGTTATTTTCATTCCTTGTTTCTTGCCGGCTTCAAATACAATATCTTGTCCTGCCTTATAGGTATAAGTGTCATCATACACGCATTGAATGAATTCATTGCCGGATGCGATTGTTTGAGGAAGCAATATCGTTTGATAAATCCATTTGTTTTCATCCGTTCTGGTTAATTGTATAACACCACCTGTTTCTTCAGAAAACTCGAAAGCATCAGTTCCGATATTCCATGTTGCCTGCTTTACCACATTGGTAGCTTTTACGGTCAGTTCCAAATCGGCACTGCTCTCCTCCCCGACAACTTCAACCTCAAGCATTGCAAGGACATGAGAGAAAGACAATTCCACTTCACCATCGGTCAATCCTTGGGTATTGGCTGCCCGCAATACATCGGATTCGGGCATATCTACCAAGGCTAATTCAATGGCCTCCGGATTCACGGCATCTTCAGAATAAGGCCAATAAGCATAAAAATCCAGAGCTTCACCGTTTTGCGGCCACACGATTTTCTCTTCTATATTTTCTGCTTCCCAACCGGTTTCTGTTTTCACATATTTGACATTGTGTGCCTGATTGCCTGTCCCGCCAGGAAGAGCAACAGTTTCTGCGTCAGTGCGCACCACCGCATAAATCCCGATAGCATCGCCTTCTGCGAACTCGGTTTTTCCGGCGCGGGTGTTCAATGTTTTGTTGATTCGGAAATTCACCTCTTTCGGGGTGGTTGACGCTTCCGGACAATTTTTCGTATCGTCCGATGCACAGGAGCCGAACAGGGCCACCATGCCACACATAAATAAAACTTCTAGCTTCATCGTTTTAACATTTAGATTAATAGTTATCAAATTCCCTCCAATTGTTCCAATATCTTGGCAGTCTGCGCATCCGACGGACGAGGCATATTGTTGTTAATCAGTTTTCCGTCGCGGTCGAACAGCAAGAAACGGGGTATGCCGGTGATTTTATAATCAATGGCAATCTGCGCTTCGGGACCGCCCAGCAACTGAATGCCACCCAACTGCTCCTTCTCGACCATTGCCGCCCAGTCCTTCCTCCGGCTATCCAGTGAAATGCTGACAAAATGGATGTTTTTGCCCTGAAACTGCGCCTCCAGTTTTTTCAAATGAGGAATCTCCTGCCGGCAAGGACCGCACCACGTCGCCCACACATCGATATACAGGTATTTGCCCTTCAAATCTTCCAGGCTCACGGCTTTTCCTTCCAGGTCATAGTAAGCGGCATTGCTGGAAAGCATCTGTTCCCCGCTCTGCAATTTATCATACACGGCATACATTTTTTTCAGCTCCTCCTTGTAATCCGCACGTTTCACATGACGGTCGTAAATCTCTTGCACGCTTTTCATCGGCGCTCCCTGCGTACCCTCCACGTAAATCGTCGCCATGTATTGCACCATGTCTTCCAGGATGACGGGCGTCTTGAAATACTTTTCCAACACCTCCGTACGTTTCTGCACAATCTTTTCCCAATCAACTTTCAAATCCGCCAAAGCCAAAATGGAAATGGCGCTCTTGACATATTTCTGATAAGCGTCGTTCTTCCACAATTCAGCGTCATCCACCAAATAACGGGTGATGTATTCCTTCACCACCGGCGTTTCGTCCTGCATCCACAAGGCAAACGTCTGATTGCCCCCCTGCCAGAAGTGCTGCATCGGATAGCGGGTCAGCGGTTCATACAACTGATAACGGGCACGTATCAGCTCCTTGCGTTCAAAATTCTTATTCAACCGGAAACGGCGAATGGCCTTTTCATTCTGTCGCTCATATTGCTGCAACTTTTTCAGATACGCCTTCTCGTCCAGCAAAAAATCGCTGTCTTCCAGCCATTTCAGGTCGCGTTTGTTCAGATACTCGTTCTCTGAGGCATTCTTGCCCACGAACTGCAAGTCAAGATGCGTCAGCGAAAATCCGCCCTCTGCATTCTTCAACACTTTCACGGTCAACGGTTTCTCCGGCTCCACATACAACTTGTTACGGCTCAGTCCGATAGTCAGCGTGAAAAACTCTCCATCCTCCAAGGGAAACTCAAATTTCACCGTCCGCGAATCATCACACACCTGGTCGCCCCGATAAGCGTTTCCCGTCAAGGCAACGTTTTTCGCCAATTTATAATCCCCCAATTCCACCGTAAGCGAAGCCCGTTTTTCCTGGGCAGTCACCCGCATCACTGTCATCAGAGCCAGCAACACACCAATAAATACATGTTTGTTCATTACCACTTTTTAATTTAATTAATGAATATAGAGTTGTCCATTTTCTATTTTCTATTTTCTATTTTCTATCTTCTCTTTTTCCTGTAAAGGCATAGCGGGATTTCCACATCCACCGGGAAGGACACCGTTCCAGACAACGGCGGATGCGCGCCACCTGGTTCACCGTAACGGAATTTTTGTAACTATACGAGTCCATGACATTATAGGAAGTAAACAGCCGTGTGCTATCGGTCTTGAAGACCGAAAGATTGTCATAATAGTAATAAGGCGTATCCGGACAGAAATCCGTATCTCCGTCCACCATATTCCCTCCGTTATACGTCGACACCAGTGTCGGCAGACAGCCGAGGTATCTCGCCATGGCGGTCGAAATCTCAAAGGCATCCGAACTCCTATCCGGATTCAGAAAACTGGAGACATTCACAAAGAAACCGATATCCGTCGCCGAATTCGGATAAACGCTCGGCATGGCGGTAGCGGTCAGTCCCGGTATCGGGTCCTCCGGAACATCAATGACATTCGGCACCGCGGCGACATAATGAGCCCCGTTAGGATTATAAATCAGCCAGATGTTCAGAAAATTCCGGAAATCATACATCAAGGTCGCTTTCCGCCCGAAAACGAACCTCCCGAACCGGTCGTCCAAATGAAACGTCGAATCCGAGGGCATCTCGTAGACATGCAATCCCGGCACCTCCAGCAACATACCGGTATTGTCGTACTCCGCCGCACGGAACGTAATCCGGGCATTCCCGCCGTTCGGGTCGGTCGTCGCCCTGCCGTTGAACACATCGTTCAGGCGATCGATGTTCTTGCGAACGGTTTCGGAAGTAATCGTAATGGTAGGATACCCCGGTTTGTTCACGTAATTCAGCAAATGGAAAATCACCGGCAACTCAATCGGTTCGTAATTTTCCTCCGGCAACTCGCGCACCTGGATCTCCAATTCGTCGCTGACCAGCTCGCCCGCTTCCAAATGGAAACGCAACGTGCGCGGACGGGTATCGGTCGTCGAAAAAGCGAAATCCGGATACTCCCGTCCCTCATTGTCCACCAACCGGAACAATCCTTCCGGCAACAGACCGGCGGGAATCAGCGAAGTATCCCTTACCATTTTCGGATTATACAGGATGCTGTCACCGTCTATTTCAGGCGTATATCCCGGCAATTCAAGGATGTTGTACGCCTCCGCATAAAACTTCATCGTCGCCTTGCCGTCCGGCAACACCATATGATGGTCGGCGCGCAACTTGATTAATTTGACACTTCCCATCCCCACCGGGTTTTCCGTGAAAACATCCTCTTCCGGACTACAGGCGGCTGCCGCCCAGCAAAGTGCGATATAAATCCATATTCTTTTCATATCCTCCATACATTTGTAATCATCAGTCAAAATTCGTCCAGCCCGGATTTTGGGCGATATTGTTGTAATCCAGTTCTATGCCTTCAGGTATCGGCAACGCATAGCGGTAATCATCCGCCTCCAACGTATATTCCTTCACGACACCCGTTGCCTGGTCGTATGCCGGACGGGTACACCGGATGCCCCACCGTTTCATGTCCAACCAACGCGAACCGTTCTCAAAACAAAGTTCCCTCCGCCGCTCCTTGCGCAATTCCTCCAGCACATTTTCTTTCACCGACTGCTCCGTTCCCGGAATCCGGGCTTTCCGGAATTCCGTCAGCATTTCCGCCGCCTCTTTCTCCCTGCCGAGGTGACATTTCGCCTCCACGTTCATCAAATACAGGTCAGCTTTCCGATAGAACACCGATACATCATAGACAGGACCTATGCGGGAAGTGACCGGTTTCCGGATGAAATACACCGGAACTCCATCCTGGTCCCCTTCCCCAAACCAGGCAATCCGCCGGATATCCTCCGGTTCATAAAGCGCCCACAATTCCTCGGCAGGCTGTTGATAGTTATTCAATCCCCAAATGCCACCATAATTATCACCGATGCGGAACTCCCGCTTTGTCGCCAGTTTCAAGGCGTACAGAGAACCGTTCACCTCATAGGCAACCCTTTCTCCGGTAAAGGTTACCCGCAACAGCTCCGGCGTATCTTCCGGAGAATAGGAAGCAATCAACTCCGCCGTATAACGCTCCGCCTGTTCCCAATCCGTCGGCTTGGCAGCCGCCGAACCGGCACGGAACAGATACATCTCCGCCAGCACCGAACGGATAAAAGCAGGCGAGTAAAAGAAATTCCACTCTTTCCCCGGCGTGGTATAGGTCAACACCTCCAGCAACTCCCGTTCAATGACCTCGTACACCTTCGTCTGCGTCAAGCGGTCGCTCGGCGTAACGTTCTCGGAATCCAGATTCAGCGGAATTCCCAGACGGTCATTTCCATAAGGGGCAAAAAACTGCAACAACTTGAAGATGCACCAGGCACGGATGACCTTTGCCTCGCCCCCGATAGTCTCCGCCTCTTCCGTCGAATGAGGCACTTTTGCCAGGTCGTCCAGAATGGCATTCATAAAACCGATAGACACATATCCGTACTGCCAAATCGTAGACGCCAAAGTCCTGCTTTTCCAATCCACACTCTGCCAATAGCAATTCATACAATCGTTATTGGAAACGTAATCGGTAAAATGCACCATATTCAGGTTGTCTTCATACATTGCCAACTGGCTGTTCACGTCATTGTATATCGGAAGAGACAGCATCGACATCCCGTAAGAGGGAAATATGGCCAGATAGTTTCCCCCGTTGGCATACACGTGCGCCGCCCAGAAAGTCAGCAACTCCGTGCGCACATCGTCGATATTCGCCACCACCTGCTCATTCTTGGGAATCAGGTCCAGATAATCCTTGCAAGAAATACACATCAGCAAAAGCGGGATAAATACTCTTATTCTCATGATTTCAATGTTTAAATTCCTAAACTCAACGACAGCATAAACTTCCGGGGTATCGGATAGCCGAACGCCCCGAAATTCTCAGGGTCCGTCCCCTTGTAGCGCGAAAGGGTGAAAATATCCCGCACATTCAGGTTAACGCGGAATGACGACAACCACAATTTCTTGCACACGCCGGACGACAGGTTGTATCCCAGCGACAACTCCGAACATTTCAGGTAGTTTCCGCTCTCCAGTTTCCGGTCGTAGAAATCAACCTGCAACGAAGAAACCCGTCCCGTGATGTTATACCCCGGAATATCGGTCACATCGCCCGGCTTGCGCCAGCGCCCATTTCCTTGCGCAACGCGTTTCTGGAAACCGACGTGATGCTTCCCGAGCCTGCCACCGAATAATAAGCGGACGTAATCTTATGCCCAGCCATGAAAAAGAAACGGGCATCAAACACAAGGCGCTTGTACGAAAGCGTCACACTGGCGCCTCCCGACACAGGCGGATAACTGTCGCCCAGCGTCTCCTTGATTCGCAGTTTCTCGCTATCAGGCGCCAGGTCCATGTCCAGCACCCAACTGCCGTCCTCTCGCCGGAAACCCATAGGCACCTCGCGATTCGAATTGTCCACATACGCCAATGTATGGCCCGTCAACGGGTCGATGCCCGCAAAACGATAGCCCAGCCACGAATTGGTGGAAGAACCCTCCACCGGTTCCGTACGCTCGTTTCCTTTGGGAATTTCCTGAATGCTCTTATAATAAGATTTCAGCACCTTGCTCCGGTTCATCGAAAAATTCAACGTAGTGATAAACGAAAAATCCCTCGTCTGCACATTGGTCGAACGGAACGTCAGCTCCCAACCGCTGTTGCGTACCGACGAACTGTTGTGCTTGATCGTGCTCACCCCGACGGAAATCGGCAACTTTTTCTGGTCCAGCAAATCCCGGGTGATGTTGTTGTAATAATTCACCGTCGCCCGCAACCGTCTCTTGAAAAAAGAGAGATCCGCACCGAAACTGCGGTCCTCCTTCTTCTGCCACTTTATATCGGGATTCTTCGGCCGGATATGTACAGGAATCAGCGTATTGAAGAAAGTAAACGACGTCGAATAAGAAAGCACGTTGAACGGCAAAGCCGACTTGTCGATGCTTCCCGTGTAACCGTAGGATACCCGGAACGCCAGTTCGTCAAGCCAGGACACCTCTTTCAGGAAAGACTCCTTATGCAAGTTATACTTAAAACTTGCATTCCACAAAGGCGAAAAACGGTTGACGCCTCCGATGACATTCGCGCCGTCCAGACGGGCGCTAGCAGAAAAAACGTACCGGTCGCGGAAACTATACCCCCCTGACATGAAGAAAGAAACAATCCGATTGCGCGTCTCGCTGCGTGCCAGCAGACTGGTAATCATCGCCTGCACCTTGCCAATGTCCTCCGCTCCGATTTCCGGCACGAAAAACAAACCTTTCTCATCATTGTATTCCGGGAAAAGCGAATAGTTGGAAAACATGGTAAATTCCGACATTTCGTGTCCGAAAAACAGGTTCAGGAAATGGGATTCGTTAAACCCCTTGGCAAATTCCAAACGATTCTGCCACGTATATCCCTGCGTCCGGCTGTCGTTCTCCCTCAACTGCCCGTTGTTCATGTAATCAGGCAGTTCCGAGTAAATCGCCTTAATCCAGGCGTGCGATTTCGCCGAATAGGTGCCCGCACCCAACACGCTCTCCACATTGCTATAACTGCTGTGCAACGACCCGACGGTCTTATACTTCAACCCCTCCAGCAACTTGATGTTCAACTCCAAGGCTATTCGGTTGCTCTGCGTATTGGTCGTCTGGGTACTGTTATACAACTCGTTGAAAATATTGAAGTCGTTGGCATACCCGTCCTTCAGCGAACTCATCGCCGAGGAGTACGAACGGTCATACTCCATGTTCCCCTCCTCATCATACGGACGCTCGTACGGATTGGCAAACGTCACATAACTGAAAACGCTCACTCCCGCATCCGAATCCTCATCCCGCCGGATATTCGTGGACAAGTCGAAAGCCAGTGAAAACCGCTTGTTAAAATCGTGCGTCAGGCGCAACATGGCACTCCAGTTCCGGTAATTGTTCGTCGGCACCAGTCCTTTGCTCTGGCGGATGCCCAGACTCGCATAATAGGTTGTCTTCTCCGAACCGCCCGAAAAGGAAATGTTGTGATTGTGGGAAAAAGGCTTCCGCAACACCTCGTCATACCAGTTGGTGTTAATCTTGCTCAACCGCTCGATTTCCGCCTCGGCATCCGCCTGCGAAATCTTGCCCCGGTACGCATCCCTCAACAGCGTCGTCACCCGTCCGCCACCGCTGTAATTGGGAAAATCCTCGAAAACGCTTCGCTCGAACGCAATCTTTTCTGCCGTGTTCATCATCTTCATCTTGAGGCGCGGCGCAGTCTGAAAGCTGACATTCGATGTCACCCGGATATACGGCACCCCCACTTGTCCGCGCTTGCGGGTCACGACAATCACGCCGTTCGCCGCCTGCGAACCGTAAATGGCAGTTGCCGCCGCATCCTTCAGCACCGTGATGCTCTCGATGTCTTCCGGAACCAAATCATTGATATTTCCGTTGAACAACACCCCGTCGACCACCCAAATCGGATTCATATCGCCATACAACGAATTCAGTCCCCGAATGCGGATTTCCGGAAGAGCCCCCGGTTTTCCCGAGATCAGCCGGGAACTCACCCCCGACATCGCCCCGCGCAAAATATCGCCGACCGACTCGAATCCCTTGTTGGCAATCTGGCGGGCGTTTACCGTCTCCACCGCTCCTGTCATTCGAGTCTTATCAATCGTCTGGTAACCGGTCGTCACCGTCGCCTCCTCCAACATGGCAACGTTCTCTTCCAATACAATCTCATTTTCCCCCTCCTTGCACACCACCTCCCGGGTCACCATGCCCACAAACGAGAACAGGAGCGTATGCTCCTTTCCTTCAGGAACGGGAAGCCGGAACCGCCCGTTCACATCGGTGGTCGTTCCATAAGACGCCCCCTTCAACCGAACCGTCACTCCCGGCAACGGCTCCCCCTCCTCGTCCGTCACCCGACCGGTGACGGCACCTTTCTGCACCTGAGGCTGCTGGACAGGCATCCGCCTAATGACCACCACCCGGTCTTCAATCCGGAAAGTATAGCCCGTATTTTCCAGACACTGTCGCAATACCTCCTCCACCGTCGTTTCCTGCACATCCAGCGACACTCTCCGGAGTTTTGCCACTTCTTCCACATTATATACAAAGGTGTAATCGCTCTGCGCCTTTATCATCTCAATGACTTCACGCAGGGTAGCCTCCTTTACCCGGACATTGACCAAGGTCTGCTGAGACCTCGCCATACCGGACAACTGAAAAGGGAACAACATCGCCAACAGGACGCCCCATTTCATCAGAACACAAAAAATCCGCACTCTTTTCATCGTTTTGTATGTTAATTTTCTTTTAATACACCTTTATTAAAGTCCCCTCACGCTCGAACCGCACAACACCCGTTTCCTCCATAAATTTCAGCACATCGTCCACATTGCCGTAACGTTTCAACTCCACCGAGAAACGCCGCATCTTTACCGCCGGCTGACAATATTCCACCCGGAATCCGTACCAGTCCGCCAAATCCGCCATAATATCCTCCAAGGTCTCCCCGTCAAAATAAAACATCCCCCGTACCCATGCCGTCACCGCACGGGTATCCACCCGACTCACCCTGAAATGCTTGTCCCACTCGCCGATAACCGACTGCTCGCCGGGCAACAAACAAGTCTTCACGTCTTCCCTGACCACCTCCACGCTTCCGCTCAAAAGCGTCACCCGCGCCATTTCTTCCGACTCCCATGCCTCTACGTTGAAAACCGTTCCCAACACATTCACATCCATTCGGCAGGTATGCACGACAAAACGAGCAGTCGTATCGCGAGCCACTTTGAAATAGGCTTCCCCTTCCAACCACACCTCACGCACTCCCCCGGCAAAACACACCGGATAACGCAATCGACCTCCGGAATTGATTTTCACTTCCGTGCCGTCCGACAACCACACACTATATTCTCCGTATTTCGGAACGCTGATGGAATGATATTTCATCGCTCCCTCTGCCGGCTTGCCAGCATATACCCGATAATCCACCTCTCCCCGCTGCCGATTGATGGCCACGCCACACGCCAATTCCCGGTTATCGTACTCTTCTCCCAAATCCACTACCGTGCCGTCTTACATCTCCAAATGCGCCTGCGCCAACTTCTCCACACTCGGCAACCGGTTCTGCACCGCCGACTCCTCCCTGCGAAGCAACCACAAACCGATACTGAACAACACGGCAACACCACACGCAACGGACAACCACCTCCGCAACACAATACGCTTTCCGCGACTTCCCAACGCATAACGTCTGTTAAAATCCTCCCATGCCTCCTCCGCCGAGAACGACATGTTCTCATCCTCTTCCTCGCGCCAGGTCATCACTTCCTCATATACTTGCTGAAATTCCGGATGTACGGCAAGCCATTCATCCAAACGGCGGTCGTCCTCTTCTGAAATCATATCCGTCCGGCGGGCGGCCATTAAACGGGCAAATGTTATTCCTGAATTAATTTTTTCATCCATACCACGACATTTTCCGAACAACCTTTTCCGGATTGTTCTGTATTTATACGGATGAAGTAAAAAAGCGGGTAGGTATTATTTTTTGAAAATTATAAAAAATGGGTCATTCGAGCCACTTCCAAGGCAAGCAAAACAAGGTATTCATTCCCGAGGCATCTTCGCAATTTCACGTAAGCCTCCTTCTTGGCAAACTTCACGGTATTCACGGAAATGCCCAGCGCTTCCGCAATCTCCGGATTCGTCTTTCCGTCCAACGTCAAACGGATGACCTGCCGGCTGCGTCCCGAGAGCGAAGCCACCGCCTGCCGCACCGCCTCTATTGCCTCCTGACGGATAATCTCCGCCAACAGATTTTCCTCCGTCACCAGTTGCTCTGCCACGCCCTCCGGCATTTCTCCGCTGAATTTCCGGTGCCTCAAATGGTCCAGACACAAATTCTTTGCCGTAATATATATAAAGGAGCGGGCACTATCGGTGGTGTATTCCGACTGCCAATGCTGCAACAAACGGTAAAATGCCTCCTGAGCCATATCCAACGCCACCTTCTCATCCTTCACATACGCCCGGCAGAAAGCCGCCACAGCCTTGAAATGCTTCAGGTAAAAAAGTTTGAATATATCTTGCTCTCGGGTCATGACAACAATATTATTACACCCGCAAAGATACGAATAAGTTGAGCGCAATGCCAAATTTATTTGAGCATTGCCGAACAGAAGTATCTTGGGCAAAGCCAAAATAAAAATAAAAAGAGGTCCGAAGACCTCTTTTTAAACACACTAACAATAAATTTACTACACTTATAAAGCAATATAATTCCTTTATCGAGAGACAAAGGTAAGCATTTAAAACGTTTGCACAAACTTTTTTGAAGAAAAATTCTTAAAAAACTTATAAATTTTAATTTTTACCCCGAATTAAGCAATAATTTTTTCCCTTTCAGAGGACTTCTCCAGGAAATTTCCGGACGTTTCGGAGAGCTGAGGTACGCATTTCATCGGCAAGAATTTTCTACATTCAAATATTTCTCCTACATTTGTAAGTAGGAAAACATATCGAATCCGTAAACAATCATCCCATATGTACGGAAATGATTGCCGGATTTCAAATTAAAACGATTTATCATGAAAATGAAAAAAGTAATTATCAGCCTTGTTCTCGGTTTGTTTTTACTGGGACTTTTATCTTCGTGCGCAATAGACCGCAAATGCCCAGCCTACTCGCAAACCACAACGACGGAAGCCGCCAGTCACGTTGCCTAACTGAAATCGTTTGAGTACTTTTTTTGACGACTTTTGGGTGCAACCTGCGTCAAGTTAGTGACTTTATTGTAATTTTGGAGTGAAATAAAAATTTATAACCTTAAAAATAAGAAGAAATGGCAAAGATTAAAGTTGGTATCAACGGATTCGGTCGTATCGGCCGTCTGGTGTTCCGCGCAGCAATGACTCGCGACGATATTGAAATCGTAGGAATCAACGACCTGATTGACGTAGATTATATGGTATATATGTTGAAATACGACACGATGCACGGTCGTTTCAACGGAACCGCCGAAGCAAAAGACGGCAAACTGGTCGTTAACGGTCACGCCATTCGCGTAACAGCTGAAAAAGACCCTGCCAACCTGAAATGGGACGAAGTCGGAGCTGAATACGTTGTTGAATCAACCGGTCTTTTCCTGACCAAAGAAAAAGCAGAAGCTCATATCAAGGCTGGTGCTAAACGAGTAGTGATGTCCGCTCCTTCCAAGGACGACACCCCGATGTTCGTTATGGGTGTAAACAACAAGGAATACAAAGGACAGACCATTGTTTCCAACGCATCCTGCACGACCAACTGTCTGGCTCCGCTGACCAAAGTAATCAACGACAAATTCGGTGTTATCGAAGGTTTGATGACAACGGTTCACTCTACCACCGCAACCCAGAAAACCGTTGACGGTCCGTCTATGAAAGACTGGAGAGGTGGACGCGCCGCTGCCGGCAACATCATCCCGTCTTCTACCGGTGCAGCTAAAGCAGTAGGCAAAGTGATTCCGGAATTGAACGGCAAACTGACCGGTATGTCATTCCGCGTTCCGACACTGGACGTATCCGTAGTGGACGTAACTTTCCGTTTGGCAAAAGAAGCTTCCTACGATGACATCAAGGCCGCCATCAAGGCTGCTTCAGAAGGCGAAATGAAAGGCATTCTGGGTTATACCGAAGAAGAAGTGGTTTCTTCAGACTTCCTGGGAGATGCCCGCACTTCCATTTTCGACGCCAAAGCCGGTATCGCATTGAACAAAAACTTTGTGAAACTCGTTTCCTGGTATGACAACGAATGGGGTTATTCAAACAAAGTATTGGAACTGATTGTTCACATGAATACTGTAAAATAATCAGTACCTCATCCCTAAAAAACCGTTTGAAACATTTCAAACGGTTTTTTTATCCCGATACATGTACATTTTAGCCTACTGTTTCCATCCATAAACCACAACCCATGTCCCGTCACCTCAAAAGTCTGCTGCCCTCCGTACTGCTCATCGCCATTTATTTCATCGCGGATGAATTTTTCGGTCCCGTTGTCGGTTCCGGCATCGCCCTATTGTCCGGTATCGTCGAATTTACCTACACCCGGATCAAAGAAAAGAGATACGACCGCACCATACTGTGGATGACGCTGTTTTTCTGCCTTCCCGGCATCATCGCCCTGTTTTCGACTGATGCCACCATAAGCAGATACCAGCCGGCAATCATCGAAACGGGCGTGTGCGTCCTGCTGGGCGTATTCGCTTTCTCCCGGATAGACCTGACGGCAAGCCTTCCGGCGGGATACCGGAAGAACATCCAGTTGTCGGAACAACAACAGAAAAGCATGCGCCGAAGCCTGAAAGCCTTGTTCTTTCTCGTGACCGCTCATGTGCTGCTCTCTTATTACGCCCTGACTTTCGTATCGGAACCCGTTGCCGGCTTCATCAGCAACTACCTGCTCTATATCCTATTAGGGCTCTTTTTCGCATTGATGTTCCTCCGCAGGCGCATCCTACTGAACCGGATGAAAAAAGAAGAATGGCTACCGGTCGTCAACGAAAAAGGCGAAGTCGTCGGTCAAGCGCCACGCAGTCTCTGCCATTCAGGCTCCAAACTCCTGCATCCCGTGGTACACCTGCACATTCTCAACGAGCAACATGACATTTTCCTGCAAAAAAGAAGCCTGAAAAAAGACCTCCTGCCCGGAAAATGGGACACCGCAGTCGGAGGGCACGTCGGACTGAACGAAAAAATCGAAGACGCGCTGAAAAGGGAAACCCGGGAAGAACTGGGCATCACGGATTTCGAAGCCCGATTCATCGGAAGCTATCTTTGGGAAAGTCCCCGGGAAAAAGAACTGGTATTTTCTTTCGTCTGCTCCCGCCACAACGAAATTCGCATCGACAACGACGAGGTGGACGAAGGACGTTTCTGGAGCAAGAAAGAAATCGAACAAGGCATCCGGGAAGAATCCGTCACCCCGAATTTTGCCCACGAATACCATTTGCTACTAAGCAAAATCACCCGTTAACCCCTCCTTCCTCGCTCCATTTTTTCCGGAAATCATTCAGGAAACCACCCGCTGGTTGACCATATTACAATATTTTGATAAAATATTTCAAAATAAATCGCAAAATTGTATGTTATCTCAGAAAAATATCATAAATTTGTATCAGCTAACCATCCAATCTTAAGCCATCCATAGAGGGGCACGCACATACAACAATTACAGCGACCCGCTCTTTTTACGGTTCCGTACTTCCGTGGGGAAACCCGAAAACACATAGATTGGATACGTTTAGTTTACGGGAAAGGCGGAACCGTTCTTTTTTTGCCTTTTATAAAAATCAAGAGCCATGTTTACTACAGACAACAATCCGGTGATTTTCAACGACGAATCCATGAACTCCCCGTATGCGGCAAGCATGTCGCCCGAAGACCAAAGAATGCGCCTGTTTTTCCTGGAAGAAGCACGGCTGTTGTGTCCTGCCACCCATATAAACTGCTCGGAATACAGTAAAATCCATGCGGTCTACAAAAGACTCAAACGCATGGAACGCCTGTTTACCCTGATGTACCAGCACAACTGGGGGCAACTTCTTCCCGATATCCAGAAGGCTCTCCACTTCTACCTGATAGAAGGTTATGTACCCAAGAAAGAACGTCCTCGCTTAATCGACTTGCTGATGCGGGAAACCGATTTCACTGTTAAATTCGTGCAATTCAATGATTTCATCACTTTTATGATGCAACATTACACCTCCCTGGTCAAGCAATTGGAACGCCTTATGAATCTTTATTACAAACCGGAAACCATCGTGTATTCTCCAGAGGCGGAAAACACAGAAGAAGAGAAATAGCCCGGCTTTTTTGTCAAGCCAGCAGTTCCTTTACTTTGGCAGAAATCGCTTTTCCGTCTGCCAGACCTGCCAGTTTCTTTGTGGCAACTCCCATGACTTTCCCCATATCCTGCGGAGAAGAAGCACCCACGGACGCAATGATTTCCTTCAATGCCTCCGTCAGTTCCGCCTCACTCAATTGTTTGGGCAAAAATTCCTCCAACACAGCCACCTGTCCGCTTTCCTGCGCATACAAATCTTCACGTCCCTGCTGTTTGTAAATTTCAGCAGACTCCCTTCCCTGTTTCGCCAACTTTTGAATCAACTTGATGCACTCAGCGTCATCAATTCGATCTCCTGCACCAGGATGGGTTTTCGCTTCCAGAATCACTTTCTTGATGTTGCGCATCGTCTCAAGCCGTATCGTGTCGTGAGCTTTCATGGCATTCTTTATGCCCTCGTTCACCTGTTCTTCTATCGTCATCATATCGTCATTTAATTTTATTTCTTGGCGAAATTAACACTAAAATCTCAAAACCTATCCAATCTTTCCACGTAATTTAACAAATAATATAAATTAACACGCAGAATGCCATTCTATGCGATTTTTAAAGTATATTTGAAATATTTTTAATGCCATCATGAAACTACTGCTTTTCTTCATTCTCCTGTTTTCACTGCCTGCAACCGCACAACAGGACAGCGTGCAGTCCCCGACGGAAGAATTGAATGCCCGGGAACTCAAACAGCTTCACCGCCAACAAAGAAGGGATTCCATTCGGGCACACAAAAAAGTGTGGATGTCCATTCTTGGCGGCCCGTCTTATAATCCCGAAGCCTCATTCGGCGTAGGTGGCGCCATGCTGATGACCTTCCGGATGAACAAATACGACAGCATCAGCCAAAGGTCTTTCATTCCCATCGGCTTCAACATCTCCATTAACGGGACATTCATTGCGGCAGGAGCCGGCACTTTGTTTTTCAACGAAAACAGATTCCGCATTTACATCAAATACGGTTACCGGACAGAACCGTCCAACTTCTACGGCATCGGCTA
>CAMWQQ010000009.1 GCA_947176455.1 uncultured Odoribacter sp.
AGAAGGACACCAGGCAGGGCATCAGGAAGGTCGCCGAGAAGGATACCGGGAAGGTCATCAGGAAGGTCGCCAGGAAGGACATCAAGAAGGCTTGTTGAAGGGAAGATTGGAAGGACAGCGGAAAGAGAAGTATCAGATTGCTACCAATTTAAAAAGCCAGCAGGTTCCGTTCGAGGTGATTGCCCGAAGCACGGGGCTTTCCATTGAAGAAATCAGTAAGTTGTAGGATTTGTCATTTTCAGCAATGACTTTTTGAGCTGTTCCGGGCATTTTGACGTGTACCGGTAACGGTTGTTTTGTTCCCTCGAAAAAACTATAGGTTTTGTTCCTCTGTTTATAATCCCATTTGATTTTACAACTTTTAACCGACTTAAACGAACTTTATTCACGGGAATGCGAATAAAAGTAAAATCACTTATTCTGAATATATGGAACATAAACCAAAACAAATTTTTCGGTTGAGAGTACACTCCGGATACCAATGGGTATGCTTGGGAGTGTTCCTGGGAATGGCAGGTGTTTTGCTGTGTCCCGGAGAGGCAATGGGTAACCGGGTACAGCGCGTCAATCAGACCGTGCCACAGGAGCAACGGATTATCCGTGGTAAAGTGACAGATAGCAATGGGGCTCCCATTCCCGGTGCGAATGTTTGGGTAAAGGGAACCTCTATGGGGGTGGCGACGGATGTCCACGGGGATTACTCGTTGCGAGTCGGTTCGGATGCGAAATCCCTATATGCTTCTTTCATCGGATATGCGCAGGCTGAAAAGAGCCTGATGCCGGGGATAGACGTGTATAATTTTTCTTTGCAATCGGAGTCTCGAAAATTGGACGAAGTCGTGGTCGTGGGGTATGGAACTACCCGATTGGGCGACCTGACCGGTGCCGTGTCTTCCATTGGCGCGGGGCAACTGGAAAAAGAGCCGATTCTGAATATCGCATCCGCCTTGCAGGGAAAAGCTCCGGGTGTGCAGGTGTCTATGGCTTCCGCTAAACCGGGCGAGCCGATGAGAATCCGGGTACGGGGTTCCACCTCTTTGGAGGGGACGAACGAACCCTTGTACGTGATAGACGGAATTCCGGTGGAACAGGAGGATATGATTGCCATTAATCCGGACGACATCCAGTCGGTGGATATTCTTAAGGATGCTTCCGCCGCTGCCATTTATGGGTCTAGGGCGGCGAACGGTGTCGTGCTGATTACCACCAAGCGGGGGATGCAAAGCGAGAAGACGCAGTTTAACCTGAAATATTTTACGAATTTCGATACGCAGATAGAGAATTTCAAGATTCTGAATGCGGACCAGTTCCGGTCGGTGATGATGAATGCCGCGGAAAACACGTTGAAAGTCGACCCGACCAACCGGACGGCGCTCAGCATCAAGGACGGAACGGTGCTGAGGGATGACAGTACGGACTGGTATAAGCTACTGTCTCAAAAGGCATATACCAA
Source organism: uncultured Odoribacter sp. (assembly GCA_947176455.1). GTDB lineage: Bacteria > Bacteroidota > Bacteroidia > Bacteroidales > Marinifilaceae > Odoribacter. The sequence continues at coordinate 1,454 of CAMWQQ010000009.1, forward strand.
TAATGTCGAGTTGTCTGTTCGCGGAGGTAGTACCAAATTGAAATACTTCACCTCTTTCGGAATGAGTTTTCAGAACGGCGTACTGAAAGGGGACGATCTGAAACGCTACACTGGACGTATCAATCTCGACTGGGACGTGACTCCCGGTTTCAAGTTCGGAACAAATATGAGCATTGCCTACATAGACCAAGCGCAGGAAGGACAGGGCTTGTGGCAAATCAAGCAGTTTCGTCCCGATATTCCGGTTTATGCCGAGGACGGTAGTTATTACAAGATAGGAACAACGGATAATCCGGTGGCAAAAACGAAGATTACGGACAAGAGCGATGCCTATCGCTTGAACGGTACCGTATTCGGGGAATTGCAGTTGTACCCCGGTTTGAAGGTACGCTCTTCCCTGGCTTTGGCGAAAAATTTCAATTTCTCTCATCAATATTACCCCAGCTTTTTGCAGGACGGCAATTATTACAATACGTACACCGGCCGAGCCGTCCGGGGAAGTAGCGAGTCTGTCCGGACCTTGTGGGACAACACGTTGAGTTATCAGGGAACGTTTAAGAAAATCCATTCTTTGGACGCTGTGGTCGGCGTGTCGTTTGAGCGTTACAAGACTGGAAATTTCGATGCAACCGGGGTGGATTTCCCTATGGATTATATCCTGACCAACCTGAGCAGTGCGACGACTCCGTATGATGTCGGCGGAACCGATTCCGAGAATGGGTTAGTGTCCGTGTTTGGACGTTTTAATTACAAGTTAATGGACAAGTATCTGTTTACGTTTACCGCCCGTTTCGATGGTTCATCCAAGTTCGGTTCGAACAACCGTTTCGGTTTTTTCCCCTCCGGTGCCGTTGCCTGGAAGATTGACCAGGAATCTTTTATGAAAGATATCGAGGAGGTGAATGAACTGAAACTCCGTCTTTCCGCCGGAGTGACGGGTACACAGAACATAGGTAATTACAACAACAAGGATTTGTACGGACCGAATGATTTCTTGGGTAAACCGGGTATCGTGCCGACGACTTTGGGAAACAATGATTTGCGCTGGGAACGGACAAAACAATTTGATATTGCCGTCGATTATGCTTTTCTGGACTATCGGTTGAGCGGTTCTGTTGGCTGGTATTACAAGAATACCAATGATTTGCTTTGGTATATTCAGTTCCCCTCTTCCCTGAAACCTTTCCGGGGGATGTACAAGAATGTCGGGCGAGTGCAGAACAAGGGTTTCGAGTGGAACCTCGATGCGAAGATTTTTCGGGATACGGAGGTGAAGTGGGATTTGTCTTTCAATCTGTCCGTCAACCGGAACAAAGTGAAGTCCCTGGTTTCCGAAGGTTCGCAGAACTGGGCGGGACGGGGCGTTGTCCAGGGTTCCGGCTACGAAGTATTGGCGGAAGGTTACCCCGTGGGAGCCGTATTGGGCTATATGACGGACGGCATTTTCCAGTCGTGGGAACAGATAGAAGAGTATAACCGGCGGGCTCAGCAGATGAGCAACGGGACGGCTACGTATTATTACAGCAGTACGACCAAGCCGGGGCAAATCATTTACAAGGATATGAACGGGGACGGCTTCGTGAGCGCCAAGGACCGGGTGATTATTGCCAATCCGGAACCGAAGTTCCAGGGCGGTTTTTCGTCCAATGTGATGTGGAAGGACTTGTCCCTGTACCTGATGTTCACTTATTCGGCGGGAGCGGAACGCTTGTACAATAACACCTTGCAGAACATATCCGGTTCACTGAACAATCTGATAGATTATAACCTCTACAACCGTTGGTCGGAAGAGAACACCTCCTCTGTTTTGCCGGCATTGTATGTGGACGACCCGGTGCCTGCCACCAACAACCTGTCGGTGCACAAGGCTTCCTATCTGAAATTGTCGCACTTGCGGATTCAGTACAATTTGCCGGTCTTGTGGGATGCCAAATTTTACAAGGGCGGTCAGGTTTATTTTGCCATTGCCAATCTGTTTACCATTACCCGTTATCCGGGCATTGACCCGTCTACCGTGGGCAATGCTATGGCAAATTACGGTGGTAACTACGACAGCGACATATATCCCGGTGTCCGTTCCTATACCATTGGTTTACGACTTAATTTTTAATCTTTTGAATGGGTATTTATGAAAAAGATATTTTTCCTTTTGATAGTCGGCGGTCTGTTGTATTCCTGTCAGTTGACGGATGTCCTGAATCAGGAACCGCCACATAATCTGACTCCGGCGAATGCCATTACGGACGAAAAGTCGGCGGAAACCGCCCTGACCGGTATATACGGAGAACAGATAGGTTACGAATCTTATATGTCTATCGGCAATCTGGCGATGACTGCCGGTATCTTGCAACGCAACAACAATCCCGGTGTCGTTGTCAGCATTTACTATATCGAAACCCGTTTGCCGGAATTGAATTTGGTCAGTGCCGCTTACCTGCCGTTTTGGAATGCCTTCAATACGATAGTCAATTCTTCCACCCAGTTGCTTGCGGTCGTGGAGAGAATGAACGACCAGCTTTTCAGCGCCGGGCGGAAAACCTCTATGATAGGGGAAATCCGCTTCCTGCGTGGTATGTATTTGTTTGAACTGTTGAGAATGTTTGGCGAGTATGACAAGCTGGACAGTCAATACGGGATGATTATCCGGGAAACTCCGCCCGATGCCAATGACGTTTACAAAGCCCGTTCGACCGTGCAGCAGACTTACGATTTTATATTGGACGACCTTGATTATGCCATTGCCAATGCTCCGGATTTCACTTCTTCGGACTATGCGTCAAAAATGGCGGCAAGGGCATTGAAAGTCAAGGTGCTGTTCTATATGGGAAAATACAATGAGGCTTTGACGGCTGCCAATGCGTTCATCAATGAGGGCGAACGGCAGTTGGTCGCTCCTTATTCCGCCGTTTTTACGGATTTTTCCAATTCGGAATTGATTTATACCCGCGGATTTGCCGGAACGGACGAGGTGAAGTATCAGGCTACCCGGGTGCAAGCTTATTACAATGAAGGGAAGTGGGGACCCACGGAGTCGTTTATGGGATTGGTTGCCGGTGACCCCCGAGAAGAGGTGATACTGAAAGACGGGGTCGGCCAGGTGTTCGGTTCGCAAAAGACTATCCGGAAAGCGGCCAATCAGGCAGGTACGATGCCCATTTATTTTATGCGTTATTCCGAAATCTATATGATTAAGGCGGAATGCGAAGCCCGGACGGGGCAGGGCGACCCGCTGGCGACGCTGAATGCTATGCGCACCGGACACGGGCTTGCCACGATAGCTTCCGCCGACGATATCTTGTCCACGATTTATAACGAATGGTTGTTGGAAATGGGTTTTGAGAACGGACACGAATGGTATGCCACCTGGCGTATGGGCGTGGACCAGCTTTTGGAAACCAATCAGGCGGTTCTCAAAAAAATGAATACGTCCGCCGACCCGGCTTTGTATAAGGCGAATTTGCCTTATAACCGGATATTCCCGATACCGTCCGACGAGACAAATGCCAATAAGCTGATGTTGCAGAATCCGGGGTATAATTAGTTTTAAAGTTTATAAAGTAGAAAGTTTGTAAAGTTTTGGGTTCATAGGGTTTGAAGGTGCCGATTTTTGGCGGTTTTCAGACCCTATGAATTTGTTTTTTGTTCGGTCGTGTGATGAATTGCTATAAAATAAAAAAGATGTGAGATAAAACATTTATTTTTGTGTGCAAAAGGAGAAAAGGATGCCACAGGAAATAGAACGTAAATTTTTGGTCAAGGGGGATGCTTTTAAGGCGTTGGCTTTTCGGGCTGTCCGGATAACTCAGGGGTATTTGTCTTCGGTTCCGGAACGGACGGTGAGGGTTCGGGTCTGTGGCGACCAGGGTTTTCTGACGGTCAAGGGGGAAAGCAGTGCCGACGGTGTTGCCCGTTATGAGTGGCAGAAAGAGATTGCGGTATCCGATGCCCGGGAGTTGTTGCGGTTGTGCGAACCGGGAGTCATTGACAAGACCCGCTATCTGGTTCAGGTCGGTGCGCATCTTTTTGAAGTGGACGAGTTTTATGGCGACAACGAAGGATTGGTCGTTGCCGAGGTGGAACTTGCCACTCCGGACGAGCCTTTTGAATCCCCGGACTGGCTGGGTCGGGAGGTCACCAGCGACGAGCGTTATTACAATGCGATGCTGAGCCGGTTGCCTTACCGGGATTGGAAAACCGGTGCCTGATTACTCCGGAATTAGTTTTCCGTTTCTTTTTCTTTTGTTTCGGGAATCGGCAGTTGGTCGTTAAAACAGATGTCGATGTGGGTGCCGTCGCAAAACGGTTTGTTGGCAGATGCCCCGCAACGACACAAGGTTATCCGGTTGCGCCGTTCGTAGGCGGTGTCCGGACTGTCTACGGCAAAGCCTCCTTTTACCCAAAGCGGTCCGCTACATTTCTTCTGCGGGTCTTCTATCAGTCCGATTTCCGGTTGCAGAGGCGGTTCGATGTACTCTCCCGTTTCTTTGTCCAGGATTTTTAATCGTCCGGAGGGACAAAAAGTCGCTTCGTGAATGGCATTTTCTCTGGCTTCCGGTTTATTGGAACGTATGGTGTTTTTCCAGGCGGTGTGTTTTGCCATACAAATGCGGGCGCGGGCGCAATAGTCGGGATTGTCGGATAGTTGCAGTGTCGCACCGTCATAGGTCATCGCTTTTTCCAACAGAGGAACATTGTCGGCAGTGAGAGAGGGATCCCAGTCGGCACGGGTATGCGAGCCGTCGCAGTACGGGTGGTTGCCGGAGTGTCCGCAACGGCACAGGGCGGTGGGATTTTCCGTTGTGGCATAGCTGTGTCCCTGGGCATATTTCCAGGATACGCCTTCTTCGTCCTGAGTCAGGATTTCCTGTTGTACGGGCGGATTGCCATACACTAAATAGGGACCGTCGGGAAGGACTTCTATGCGGAACTTTTCATCCGGCAGGGGTGTGCCGGATTCTGTAAAACGTTTCTCTTTTTCCATATCATTCCGTTTTTTGTAGCTTATACCTTTTTCAAAGCAAAAAGTTGCAACTGGTAGCCGGTCTTCTTCGCAGAAACTTTCGAGTTGCTGTTTTTGATTTTCAGCGGATGAAGTCAAACCAGCGGGCATCCAGAATAAACAGCAGATAGCCCAAATATAGGACGAGAAATACGCCACCTTCCCAGCGGTTGAGCTTCTTGCCTTTACCGATGAGGATAAACAGGAAAAGCAGAAGGGTGGCAAGGAGATTGACCCACAGGTCCGTCGTGCTATCTGCCGGAGCCTTCAAAGGAGAGATGACGGCGGAGGTGCCGAGAATCAGGAACGTGTTGAAAAGGTTGGAGCCGACGACGTTGCCGATAGCGATGTCCGTATTTTTTTTGCGGGCGGCGATGACGGAAGTTGCCAATTCGGGTAATGAAGTGCCAATGGACACGATAGTCAGTCCGATAACCCTTTCCGAAATGCCTAAATCCCAGGCGATTTGGACGGCTTCCGTCACCAGCAGGTGACCGCCGGCAATTAGTCCAGCTAGTCCGGCAACGATGAAAAGCAGGGATTTGCCTGTTGAATAATTCTTGATTTCCACTTCTTCCCCGCTATTACCATATTTTGCCAACGCCAAGGTATAGGCAAGGAATAGCACGAAAGCACAGAGCAGGCAGACGCCTTCTATCCGGCTGATGTTTCCGGAACGGTTGATGTAAACAAAGAAAAGGACGAGCGAGGCGGCAAATATGGACAAGGGGATTTCCACCCGGGCGGTTGTCTTGCGGATGCCAATAGGCGCGGTCAGCGCCGTGACGCCCAATATGGCGAGGATGTTGAAAATGTTGCTTCCCATAACGTTGCCCAATGCCAGCGCCGAACTTCCTTTTGCCGAAGAAACGATGTTGACGACCAGTTCGGGTGCGGAGGTGCCGAAGGCGACAATCGTCAGACCGATGACCATGGCGGACACTTTCAGCCGGTGTGCCAGAGCCGCCCCGCCGTCCACCAGTAGATTGGCTCCATACATCAGGATAATCAAGCCTGCAATCAGAAGAATGATGTTCAGTAGCATAGACGGTTGTTTTTCGGGGTAAACGGTCGGTCGGTTGAAAAAGTTATTCTTTGCTCCATATCCGGAGATTCAGGTTCAAGTCGTGCACGATATGAAACAAGGTCGCCAAGGTAAAAAATTCCCGGCGGACGGAATCGTTTCGCAGTTGCGATTGCCAGATGCTGGTTTCGAAATGATTTTTGGCATCCGGAATGGCGATGATGACCGAGGAATTCAGAAAACTGACAGTGATTTTTCCGGGAAACTTCCGGTCCAGTTCCAGTAGCCTTTCCATGAAAGACGGGCTGAGCAGATACCGGGCTTCTACTTGGTCGGTGGAATAGGTGTCGAAACTCTTCTCAAATTCGGGATTTTCCAGCTTTACCCGTTGTCTTCTGGGATTCAGTTTTATCCACGAATTTCGGTAAATGACTGTTTGTCCCTGAAAGTCCTTTTGAAAGTCGGCGATGAAAAAGAAACCTCGGAAAATGTCAATCCACCGGATTTGTTGCCTGCCTTTCGAGTCGGTGGTTATCCGTTTCTCTTCCGCTACAATCTCGGCGCAACAGAAAGCGGTTTTGTCAATCTTGCCACTGATGAGGTCCTCTGAATGATAACGGTCCGGAGAAGTGAACAGCCTGCTTGCCCGGAACGTTTGTTCCGAGATACCTTTTTCGGGCTGAAAAGAGGCGTTCTCGCACAATTGGGAAACAAGGGCGGAAATGACGTGTTGTTTGTAGAAGGCGCATAACGGGGCGGATTTCGAGGCAATGCAACCGTACCAGATGATTCCGGCAATGATCGCCGAAACGAATATGCCCGTCGAGTCGCCTCCGCTGATGAACAGTCCGAGCAAAAAAACAATGCCCCCGACTATCATACCGGTTCGGTTGCCTTTCGCTTTCAGTTCCCGTCTCTGTGCCTCCAGTTGTTCCAATACCGGACGCAACCGGGCATATATGCTATCGAAATCTGTTTCCATTTATCGGTTTATTCCGGCAGAATCAGGACTTGAACAGGTCTTTTACCTGGGGATTGCTTCTTTCGGTTTCGGGAATGGAGAACACCTCTTTTTTAGTAAAACCGAACATCCCTGCCAGCAGATTGGTGGGGAAGGTCATCACGGCGTTGTTGTATTCGGTCACACAGGCGTTGAACGTGCGACGCGATGCGGATAGCTGTTCCTCGGTCTCGTTCAGCGTTCGCTGGAGCTGGATGAAATTCTCGGATGCTTTTAATTGCGGGTAGTTCTCAGCGACCATAAACAACTTCCGGCTGGCGGCCGTGAAGTTCCGGTCGAATTCCGCTTTCTCGTCGTCTTTCAGTGTACTGTAACTTTTCGCCCTCAAATCGGTAATGGTGGCGAATGTCTGTTTCTCGTGTTCCGCATATTGCTGGACGGTGGCAACTAAGTTGGGAATCAGGTCGAACCTTTTTTTCAGCATGGCGTCTATTGAACCGAAAGCATTATCCACGTTGTTCTTTTTGCGGACAAGATTGTTATAGGTCGCTACCCCGAACAGAATGAGTGCGATAAAAATGATGAGTGTGAGCATAACGCGATGTTTTTGATTTTTGCAAAGGTAGGATTTTTCTTTAAGGTTTATGAGGAAAAAAGTTTGTAAGGTCTTTTTATTATTTTTGTGCCATAGAAAAAGTATATATTGGCATTGTTTTTGGGAAATTGATTGGAGGTTTCGACATTTGACATAGAATGCTTCAAGCAAGGTGAACACTTGGCTTTCAAGACTATATTTGATAGTCTATATCATTCATTGTGTCTTTTCACCAATCGTTTTTTGGACGACTTGGCGGCTTCGGAGGATATTGTGCAGGAAGCGTTCTGTACCCTTTGGAATCATCGCGAAGAAATGGAATCCATTGTTCATATCAAGTCTTTTCTTTATACGGTTGTTCGGAACGGTGTTTTGAATTATATCAAGCATCAGAAAATCAGATTGCGTTATGAACAAAGTCTCTGTGATTTGGAAGATAAAGCTTCATTTGAATATTTTATCATAGAAGAGGAGGTGGAGCGGATTTTACTGAAGACACGGGAAAGTCTTCCTCCCAAGTGCAAGGAAATTTTTGTACTTGCGATGCAGGGGAAGGACAATCAGGAAATAGCCCGGATACTGAATATTTCCGTCAATACGGTAAAGACGCAGAAAAAGATAACTTACAAGAAGTTGAAAAATTATATTTACGAAATCAGCTGTCTGCTTCTTTTGCTCCATAAATAAATCTTAAAAAATAATTTATACTTTTTCACCCTGTGTGCCTTTTAAATTGTATTTATATAAAAGGCAACAGAGATGAAATATTTAGAACACCCATTTCGCATATCACAACTGATTTTAAAAAGTCTGGAAGGGCAGTTGGAAGAGGCAGAGCGGAGGGAATTGGACGATTGGTTGGCGATAGAGGCGAATCGCAAGTTATACATTACGCTGTCTCAGGCAAATTTGGACAAGAAGAAAGCCTTGTTTGAACAATTGCATCCGGAACGCAGTTGGAAACGATTGGAAAAACAATTGGCTTTCAAGAGGCAACCTCGTTTTTTACGAATTGTTCGCTATGTGGCCGCTGTTTTGTTGTTGGGAATTGCGGGAACAACTGTCTATTGGTATCAGAATCGCTCGGAAATTTTTTCATCGTCAATTCAGCAAACGGAAATAGAGCCAGGTTCCGCCAAGGCGTTTTTAATTTTGGCATCCGAGGAGAAAATAAATCTGGAAAGCGATCGGATTTTTTCTTTGCAACAAGACTCTTCCGTCAAATTAGACAACAAGGGAAATACTTTGAGAATAGAGTCAGGCTCTCCTGCGCTCCAGGCTTCACAAGAATATCAAACGCTTTTTGTTCCGACGGGAGGGGAATACAAATTGGTTTTGGAAGATGGCAGTCAGATTTGCTTGAATTCCGATACGAAATTGCGTTTCCCGTTGGTCTTCTCCTCCGAAAAAAGAGTAGTTTATTTGGAAGGGGAGGCGTATTTCGAGGTAGCACCCGATTCTCAAAAACCTTTTGTGGTCGTTACCCAGGGAATGGAGGTAAACGTACTGGGTACGAAATTCAACGTTAAGGCATACCAAGGTGACCGTTCTGTGATCACCACCCTTGTTTCCGGTTCCGTGCGGATAAAAGAAGACAAATCATCTCGCACGGCGCTATTGCGTCCCAATGAACAATGCGTTTATTCTGCCGATGACGGTCGGATGCAGGTTCGCTCCGTGGATTCGCAAGTATTTCTGGGGTGGATATACGGGCGTTTCATTTTTGAAAACGAGACTTTGGAAGAGATATTAAAACAGTTCAGTCGTTGGTATGACGTAGAGGTTCTTTTTCAGAATCCCGAGGTTGCCGGCTATCGCTTTTCCGGAAATGTTGATCGTTTCGACCAAATTTCAACCTTGCTTGGTATGATAGAAAAGACGTATGACATTTCGTTTACCGTTCGAGACAGAACCGTTATCGTCAGCAAAAAATAATGTGCGAATCATCTAAACCTTTTAAAATTATGAGAAAAATTCGATTAACGATGAAGTTAATGCTATTCTTTAGCTTGGCGTTAGTGTTGAACACTTCGGCAATTCCAGGGAAGGCGCAACAGACAAGAGTGCAACTGGATTTGAAAAACAAGCAGTTGACAGAAGTATTGAAACTGGTACAGCAACAAGTCGGTTTCAGCATTCTTTACAGCAATGAACTGGTCAAAAACATCCAGTTGGCGAATCTTCATATCGATAGCGATAACATCGATGAAGTGATGAGAGCTTGTTTGGCAGGTAATCCGTTGGATTATGAGATTCAAAATGAGACGATTATCATAAAAGCGGCTACGGCAATGCCTCAGACACCTCAAATGGTGAAGATTTCCGGTCGTGTCGTGGATGCGAAGACGGGACAAACGATGCCGGGGGTAACGGTTGCCGCAGTGGGCGGAGGCGTGACCGTCGCTGGAACTGCCACCGACACAGATGGTCGATTTTCCATAAGTCTGCCGGCAGGAATACAAGAATTGACCTTTACGTTTGTGGGTTACAAGTCTGTTACAGCTCCTGTTGATTCGGACAAGGAGATGACCATACGCATGGAAGAGCAAGCCACGGAGATGGACGAGGTGGTGGTGAACGGTTATTTTACGAAATCCAAAAATAGCTATACCGGTTCAGTAAAAACAATCACCAATGAGCAATTAAAATCAGTCTCCAACACTAATATCATAGCCGCCATCAGTGCCTTGACTCCAGGATTAAATTTGGTGGAACGGAGCGACCTCGGTTCTAATCCGAATCATGTGCCAGAACTATTGTTGCGTGGAATGAGTTCTTTTTCTTCCGGCAATCGTGTTGTAAATCAACCTACCATTATGCTGGATGGTGTCGAAATCAGTATGGAAGAATTATATGACCTTGATATGAATGAGATTGAGACCATCACTGTGCTCAAAGATGCTTCTGCCACTGCACTATATGGAAGTCGAGCCGCCAATGGTGTGATTGTCATCGAACGTAAAAAATTGACAGAAGGCAATATTCGTGTCAATTACAATCTGACAGGCAATGTACAATTTCCCTACTTGAAAGATTATAATCTATTAAATGCCCAGGAAAAATTGGAATATGAAAAACTTTCTGGACTTTATACTCCGGAACAGGATTATTGGGGAAGCGTGGATTTGGGCAAAGAACAATATCGCCTCGACCAACTTTATAACGAACGATACAAGGAAGTAGCTCGTGGCGTAAATAGCGACTGGCTTTCCCAGCCAGCTCGCACGGCATTCTCTCATGATCACTCTTTGCGCATTTATGGAGGTGCCTCCAATATCCGTTATGAATTGTCCGGACGCTTCAATAATACACAAGGAGTTATGAAAGACGACTATCGTCGCCGGTATGCCCTCGGATTCAAATTGGAGTATCATCTGCCCAAACAATTGACTTTTTCTAATCGAACGAATTATAACGAAACAGATACCAAAGACACTCCTTACGGTAGTTTCCGTAATTGGATAGAGCAAAACCCTTACGACCGGATATATGATGAATACGGTAATCCCAATAAAGACCTCTCATGGAACAATTGGAATCCGATGATAGATGCCAAACTGGGTAATTTTAATCTGAATAGTACCAAGAGTATTACCAATACAACGGATATACGTTGGGACATTAACGATTTATTCCGCATTACTGGAAACTTCAACATTGCCGTTTCCGAAGGCAACGGGGAAAAATACACTTCTCCCGATTCCAAGGCATTTAAGGATGAACAGGACATTACCAAAAAGGGACGTTTGGAAATCATTAATAGCCAATCGGTTGATTGGGCGGGCAACATTAACGGCGCATTTAACAAAGTAACCGAAAATAATAGTTTGATTAGTATGATTGTTGGTGCGGAAATCCGCAAGAACAGAAGCGAGAACTCCTCTATGAAAACTTCCGGATTCTATGATGATGCTTTGAACTTCATTGGTTATGCTACTGGCTATCCGACAGATAGCAATAACAAGCCATCTGGCAGTCAGGACCTCAGTACGGAAGTCGGTTTCTTCGCAAACGCCAACTATATGTACAACAATCGCTATTATGCCGACTTCGTCTATCGGCTTTCCGGTTCCTCCAAATTCGGGAGCAACCAGCGTTACGGGCAATTCTGGTCTGGTGGCCTTGGTTGGAACCTGCACAATGAGAATTTCCTGAAATTCGAAAAACTCAATTTACTGAAAGTACGTGGCAGTGTAGGTTACACGGGTAAAGTCAACTTCGAGCCTTTCCAGTCCATCACGATGTACAAATACGATAACACCTTGGAATATCTGCATGGTATTGGAACTATTCCGCAGACTATTGGCAACGATGATTTGAAATGGGAACGGGAATTCTCTTACAATGTCGGAGCAGACCTCAGTCTTTTCGGACGCAGATTGAACGCCACGTTCGACTTCTATCTGAAGAGGACAAAAGACCTCGTGCTAAATGCTAGTATCGCACCCTCTACTGGTGTTGTCAGTGGCAAACAAAACATTGGAGAGATGGAAAACAAAGGATTTGAATTTTCTATTGACGGATTTATCATCCAGCGGAATGATGTTTGGTGGCAGTTGGGAATGAATGGTTCGACCAATAAAAACCGTATTCTGAAAATCAGTAATGCCTTGAAACGCCAAAACGAACTGAACAATAGCGTAACACCTACCCGTCAGGTTCCAGCTCCCTTGGCTCAATATGAGGAAGGTGAATCAACCTCTGCCCTGAAAGTCGTTCGTTCAGCAGGTATAGATCCGGCAACTGGACGCGAAGTATTCATCAAACTGGATGGTACCCGAACCTTTACCTATTCGGCAGATGACAAAATAGTAGTCGGTGACACAGACCCCCGTTTCCATGGGAATGTCTACACCAATGTATTTTACAAAGGTGTCAGCCTTTATGTTATGGGAACCTTTAAATGTGGAGGCTATTTATATAATTCTACTCGTGCAAGTCGGGTAGAGGGAACAACCGGTATGACTAACGTAGACCGTCGGGCATTCGATAGTCGTTGGAAGAATGTCGGAGATATGGCTCTGTATCGCAATATCACCGAACACAGTGTTCCTCGGCAAACCGACCGTTTTGTTGAAAAAGAAAATGTCTTGACCATCACTTCTGTTAATCTTGGATATGAATTTCCACAACATATCTGCCAAAAAATGATGCTCCGGAACTTGCGTGTAGGAGTCAATCTGTCGGATATCCTCCGCTTTTCAAATGTGAAAATCGAGCGAGGCATCGATTACCTCTATGGTAACGGATTTGAATTTACATTAAGTACTACTTTCTAATTTCAGAATTATGAAACTCAAAATAAAAAATACGATCTACGGGCTTAGTCTACTGGTATTGATAACCTCGTGTGATAATTTTCTCGACGTGCATCCCAAGGGGGAAGTGGTTGGCGAAGATCTACTCACTGGACGTAAAGGGTTCGAAAACGCACTATACGGAGTCTATGCTTCTATGCGAGGCGACAAAGCCTATGGTGCTTATATGACCTATTATATTATGGATGTTCTTGCTCAATATTTCAATTGTGATGGGAATAACAATATTACGGATCTTTCCGCTTTTAAATACAGGGAAAATCCAGCAATAACCCAAGTATTCTACGATATCTGGAGCACGATGTACCAGAACATCTCGTATGTTAACAACATTTTGATTAACTTGGAGAATCAATCGCCCAAGACGCTTGAATTTTACGACATTTATAAAGGCGAAGCGTTGGGACTCCGTGCCTATATGCACTTCGACCTCCTTCGTCTCTACTCAGACCAAGCAACTACTGCCAATACTCGCGGTATAGTCTATAACACAGCTTTTTCACTAAAACCATCGGACATACTGCCCAAAACAGAGGTGTATAAACGCATCATTGCAGAACTGCGCGAAGCTGAAAAATTGCTGGACAACAAAGAGCTTTATCAAAAGGCTTCTCCTGAAGATGGCTTTTTCCAGGACCAGGCGATTCACTTTAACCTTCAGGCAGTACGTGCCACGCTTGCTCGCGTATACCTCACTTCGGAGAACATCGACAGTGCCTATTACTATGCCAACAAAGTCATTAAAGAAGGTGGCTTTGAATTGGTGGAAAAAACAGAAATCGCAAATGACATTATCGGAACCCTTTCCAAAAAAGAGACCATTTTTGGATTGTATGCAAAAGAGAGTTTCTACACCCGGACAAAAGAAGATTTGTATAATGCCATTTCGTTCTCAAGTCTTGACCCATGGAACAATATTGCTACTGTGTACCAGCAAGGTGGTGGGGGTAACGATTACCGCTGGGCAGCATGGTTTCAGACCATCACAAGCAGTCTTCGGTTTGTCAAATTGACAGATACCTATCAACTAAACGCAGGAAACCGTCCGCAAGGACAGATTCCAGGCATCAACCTTATCCGGTTACCGGAAATGTACTACATTGTCGCCGAGTGCCTGCTGCGCAAAAATGACCCGGTAGCTGCCGACTATTTCAATGCCGTTCTGGAAAGTCGGGGACTCGTGGCACTTGATGACCGCATACCTGCCGAACCGTTGACTTTGGAGAAAATCACGCAGGAACGCTATAAAGAGTTTGTCGGTGAAGGGCAGACCTTCTTCAATATGAAACGTCTCAACCTTGACATCCAATCCATCACAGGCGAAATCCTTCCGGCAGACAACAATATCTACGTTGTGCCTATTCCGGAAGAAGAATTCAGCTACCGAAATGAAGTTTATAAAATTGAACAATAAAATAAAGAACCATGAAACATACGATATTATTTCTTTTCATCGGCTTGTTTATCGCCTCGTGTCAAGAGACGGATTATCCGACTTTTAACGATTCCGTCATTGATATTTATTTTACCCAGGATTCCGTCAGTTATTCTTTCGGAGTTGCACCGTTGAGTATGACTGAGTATGTGATTAATCTTCCGGTACGCATCATCGGAGCACCCAATAAGGAGGTTGCCCGGAACTTCAAAATCGAGGTGATTGATAAGCGCACCAATGCCGAATCTCCTTTGCATTATACTGTACCGGAATCATTTATGATAGATAAAGACTCCATCAATGCCGTAGTACCGGTTACCTTAAAACGTTCTGAACTTGGAGACACCGAATGGACGGTTGCTTTTCGATTATTGCCAAATGACTATTTCAATCCAACGGCACAAACAGAAAAAGAAATCAGTTGCGAAACTATCATTACTTTTAACAATGTCGTCAGCAAACCGAATTGGACAAACTGGGCAGGGAATTTTGGATGGTCAGAAAGTAATATGGGACCTTGGAATCCGGTGGTATATGTGACTTTTATGGATTTTTTCCACCAATTGGAGGAAAAAGTGCCGGCAACTTACAACGCTTTGGTAGAAAGATACGGGGAAAACCTAGATCAGAAATATAATGATCCCAATAGAGGTCTCATAGATTTCGGAGGATGGGATTATGATTTTAGTTATACTCTCCAGAAGTATGTCTGCGGACCGATGTATGAATACTTTCAGGCACATCCGGAATTGGGAGTAACTGATTTTCCAAAACCTAATGTATAACCGAAAAGAAAAATACTATGAAAACATTAAAATACCTATTTATCGTTCTCTGTCTTCCTTTCCTGACCGGTTGCTTCAAGGATGAAACTACCGTGGATACGGTACGTATTTCAGAAATCAGTATCGATACACTGAGGATGCAGAAGATCTATAACATCGATCAAAACGAAGAGTTGCTTATCTCTACAGAAGGGTTGGTCAGCCAGAGCGAACACCAGTTGCCTCTCGCCTATGAGTGGGAAGTGAACTACAAATTTTACTCGGATTCTTCTGCTCTCCGTTTTGTGAGCAATGAATTAGGTTCTTTCCCTGCACGCTTGAAAATAAGCAATGAGCATGGCAGTAGTTTCTATGAATTTACCTTAAATGTTAATTCTGCCTACGAAAAAGGCATTGCCATCCTGAGTGCCGATTCAGACGGCAAGCCTATGCTTTCCATTATGCGGGAATTGAGCGACAAAGAAGTTGCCGACGGGAAAAAACGTTTTTTCAATACCAACTGCTTGGAGGTAACTAATCCGGATGTAGAGTTTCCCCGCTATCCCACTGATTTCGGACAACGGGACAAACAACTCTTTATTAGTTTTAAAGGTCAACCCTCTGTGTACGCATTGAATAGCCAAATGCTGAATGTGGAAAACATCATCTCTGACGGGAATCCGGATTTTATTCCTGAAAGGATACTTGTCGCAGATAATGGTGCAAAAGCTTCACCTGTTCTTTCAGAAAGCAATAAAATTTATAAAATGGCAACCTTGGAAGGGTTGGTTGTGAATTATGGAGCTTTAATGACATCCACTTATGATAAAAACATTGTTTTAAGCAAAGGAACTCTCTATCAAACCTATTATATCTTTTGGGATACTCAGGAAGAAACTATCGTAGATTTTAATGATTATTACGAAGACAAAGCCTCCAATGAAGGACTGGATTTTACAGGTCATACACCAATAGCTTTGTATGAACGCGATGAAGACTATTTTACAATGATTACCCGTAAAGACGGCATATTCATGAAAACTTCTATTGCATACGAATGGTTCATATGGGATAGCGACTATACAGAACAAAGTTTCGGTCTTTCCGATAATCAGGTTGTCATTAACGGAACTCCGGAACTCACATCAGAAAGTCCTTACGTTTCTAACACGACATATCAATGCCTGTATTATGCTTCCGGTAATAAAATTTACCGTTGGTATTATAATACTGCTACGTCATTTCCCACAGAGCCTTGGCGCATACTAGACGACCTGGAAGGGGCGGAAATCACCAGTTTGGCTGTCAGTCCGGATGACCAACAACTTTATGTCGGTGTTTGTCAGTCTTCGGCAAGTGGATTGAACGGTTCGTTTTACCTGCTAAACTGCGATAGTGGCAAGAACGAAGGAGAATCTCCTTACCTGAATGTTGCATACAAGCCTCTGAAAATAGTTCATAAACCCCGATAACTTTTTACATCACCAACCGGAGAATGTGCTCTGAAAGGAAGCTCCTTTCGGCACATTCTCTGCTTTTTTGCAATAACTATGAAAAAGGCACTCATTTATTTTCTTATGCTCCTTTGCTTCGCCTGTCGGAGCAAACAGGAGAATCCTTTTACCGGAACCCTTCGCGTTGACGGGAATACCGTCGTTGAAACCCTCGGCATCCAAACTCCGGATACGTTGCTTTACGTTACAACAGACAGCACCGGGCGCTTTTTCGTGTCGCTCCCGTTCCACGAAGCTGCTTTCTGTCGTCTTTTCGGTGTTGCCACCACTGGAAAAGAACGTTGGCAATTCGCTACTCCCGTTGCCCTGCAAGCCGGGAAAGCCGTACATCTTGACTTCTATCTAACCGACAATCGGACAAGCATCACTGCCATAGACCGGAACAACCGGGCATTACAAATGTTTCGCGAATGGTCAGAGGTTAAAACTCGTAACCTCTGGAAGAATCCTCCTGCTGAAACGGAACTTGCTTCCCAACTTGCTTCCTTTCCAAGTGAAGCCCTCCGCATCATCGGTGAGGAACATCCCGGGCATTCGACGGCTGATTTCCTTAACACGTGGGCAAGCATAGAATATCTGAGTCTTGCGCATAACCTTTCCAGCAGGAAGATGTCCGCAACACTCACTGCCCAGTTGCCTGCCATTCCCCAAATCCTTGACGTTCCCTATTGGCAACTTTTTTATGGTAGCAGTCTCTACATTATCGAATACCTGCAACAAAATGCTTCGGAGCCTGAAGACCAGATTCGTATTTTGCAGGAACAGTTCCGTACCCCGGAAATCCGGACAAAAGTCACCCGTCAAATCATCGAACGCTATCTCCGGCAACATCCTTACTCGGAAGAACATCTGGCACGTCTTGAAAAACTTTGCCAGGAGCAAATCGACAAGGAACAACTTTTACAACAATTCCGCGACAAACGCTATGCTTCCCCTGGTGCGCCCCTTCCAGAAGTCGTATTTGAGGATAAGGCGGGAAACAAACATCGGCTCACCGAGTTTTCCGGCAAGTATATTTATATTGATTTGTGGGCATCATGGTGCGGTCCTTGTGTGGCAGAAGTTCCCTATTTGAAAAAGCTGGAAAAAGAACTGAAGCGGAAAGATTTTGTTTTCGTCAGCATTTCTTTGGATGAAAAACGTCGGAATTGGGAGAAAAAGCTGGAACAGCTGGAGATGCACGGGCATCAGTGGATTGTCCCGAACGCTGATTTTGCAAATATGATGAACATCAAGGGTATTCCGCATTTTATGCTTTACGGGAAAGATGGTAAGCTATTGGAATATAATGCGTCCCGTCCTTCATCGGGCGAGGTGTTGAAAAGCAGACTTGACCGTTTGCCGTGATTCGCCTACAGGAATCTTGGCAGGCAAAATATAGGTATTGTCTTTTTGGAGTCCGAAAATATCGTTAGTTTTGTGCTGAGTGAGTTTCGTTTTCGGATGATGAAACGGTAAAATACCTGAAATGATGAATGATAAGAGTTTTGAGCAGGTCAAGCAACGGTTTATGGAGAT
>CAMWQQ010000010.1 GCA_947176455.1 uncultured Odoribacter sp.
GTTAATGGGTACGGCGTCGACGTATGAACTTTCGACGGGAAACACCTATCCGGCGGTGTCACGCCCTTGGGGAATGAATTTCTGGACACCTCAGACCGGGAAAATGGGGGACGGTTGGGCTTATACCTATGCTTCCCGTAAAATCAGGGGATTCAAACAGACGCACCAGCCCAGTCCTTGGATAAACGATTACGGACAGTTCGCGATTATGCCGGTTGTGGGCGGCGTGAAGTTCGACCAGAATGAGCGTGCCAGTTGGTTCAGCCACAAGAGCGAGACGGCAAAGCCTTATTATTACGGGGTGTATCTTGCCGAACATGACGTGACGGCTGAACTTACCGCAACCGATAGGGCGGCGATGTTTCGCTTTACTTTTCCGGAAAGCGACCAGGCTTATGTGGTTGTCGATGCTTTTGACGGAGGGTCTTATGTCAAGGTGCTTCCCGAGGCGAACCGGATCATCGGCTATACGACGAAAAATAGTGGCGGTGTGCCGGATAATTTCAAGAATTATTTCATCATCGAATTTGATAAGCCTTTCGCCTATACAGCTACGTTTAAAGAGGGGGAACTGACGGAGGATGCGGATGAGCAGCAGGCGAAACACGTCGGTGCCGTGGTGGGTTTCAAGACCACAAGGGGAGAAACGGTGCATGTCCGGGTGGCTTCTTCGTTCATCGGTCTTGACCAGGCGGAGATAAATTTGAAGGAACTCGGTAACCGCGGTTTTGACGCGCTTGTGGCGCAAAGCAAGGCGAGCTGGAACAAGGAACTCGGCAAAATCGAGGTGGATGGAGGAACGATGGAGCAATATCGCACGTTTTATTCGTGTATGTATCGTTCCCTTTTGTTTCCCCGCAAGTTCTATGAAATAAACGAAAAGGGGGAGATTGTGCATTACAGCCCGTTCAACGGAGAAGTGCTTCCCGGGTATCTGTTTACGGATACCGGTTTCTGGGACACGTTCCGCAGTCTGTTCCCGTTTTTGAACCTGATGTATCCCGCTATGGCGAAGGAGATGCAGGAAGGCTTGCTGAATACGTACCGGGAGAGCGGTTTCTTCCCCGAGTGGGCAAGTCCCGGGCATCGAGGTTGTATGGTCGGCAACAATTCGGCGTCCGTGCTGGTGGATGCCTATGTGAAAGGCATCCGGGTGGACGATGTGAAAACGCTTTATGAGGGGCTTGTTTACGGTACGGAGCATGTGCATCCGAAAGTTTCCTCGACGGGACGGCTGGGGCATGAGTATTACAATAAGCTCGGCTATGTCCCCTACAATGTCGGTATTCATGAAAATGCCGCCCGGACGCTGGAATATGCTTATGACGACTGGTGCATATACCGGATTGCACAAATGCTCGGACGTCCTGAGCAGGAAGTGAAGCTGTATGCCGGTCGGGCGATGAATTACCGGAATCTTTTCGACAAGGAAACCGGTCTGATGCGGGGAAGGAATCAGGACGGGACGTTTATGGCTCCGTTTTCCCCGTTGAAATGGGGAGATGCTTTTACGGAAGGCAATAGCTGGCATTATACGTGGTCGGTATTTCATGACCCGCAGGGGTTGATTGACCTGATGGGAGGGGAGGAGCGTTTTGCGGGGATGCTTGATTCCGTTTTCGCCGTTCCGCCGTTGTTTGATGCAAGCTATTACGGGCAGGTCATTCATGAAATCCGGGAGATGCAAATCATGAACATGGGCAATTACGCTCACGGCAATCAGCCCGTGCAGCACATGATTTATCTGTATAATTATGCAGGGAAACCGTGGAAGGCGCAGTATTGGGTGCGGCAGGTGATGAACAGAATGTATAAACCCGTGCCGGATGGTTATTGCGGGGATGAGGACAACGGGCAGACGTCGGCATGGTATGTGTTTTCCGCCCTCGGATTTTATCCCGTGGCACCGGGTACCACCCAATATGTGCTGGGCGCGCCTTTGTTTAAGCATGCGGTTCTGCACCTGGACAACGGCAAGGATTTTGTCATCCGTGCTTCCGCCAACAGTCCGGAGAATATCTATATGCAGTCCGTGACCTTCGGCGGAAAGAACTATACGAAGAACTATCTTGAACATTTCGACCTGCTGAAAGGCGGAGAATTGAACATCCGGATGAGTGACAAGCCGAACCTGAAACGCGGAACGAAACGGGCAGACTTCCCGTACTCCTTTTCCGTTGCCGAACCCGAGAGAACGAGGAAATAGTACTTCTGAGGAGTGTGAATGATGGAGAGAAAATAGCCTAAAAATGTAAAAATCGCCAGCGTAGAGTACGTTTTTTACGTAAAAATCGCCAGTGTAGAGTATGTTTTTTATATAAAAATCGCCAGTTAAGAGAACTTTTTTTATATTTGCGGGAGAAATTGATGAAGGAATGGAAGCAATAAATAGGATACTCCAGGAGAGAATTACGGCACGGATTGCGCCTAACAAGGCAGTGTTGATTTTCGGGGCTCGGCGGGTAGGCAAAACGATGATGATGCGTAGCATCGTGGAAAATTACGCTGGTCGGACGATGATGCTTAACGGTGAAGATTACGATACGTTGGCTTTATTGGAGAATCGAACGGTCGCCAATTACCGGCATTTGTTGGAGGGGATAGACCTCTTGGCGATTGACGAGGCGCAGAATATCCCGCAAATCGGCAGTATTTTGAAATTGATTGTCGATGAAATACCGGGGGTAAGCGTATTGGCGAGCGGTTCGTCATCGTTCGATTTGCTGAATAAGACAGGCGAGCCGTTGGTTGGTCGCAGTACTCAATTCCTGCTGACTCCTTTTTCGCAACGGGAAATCGCCCAAACGGAAACGGCACTTGAAACCCGTCAGAACCTTGAATCTCGTTTAATCTACGGTTCTTATCCGGAGGTGGTGATGCTGGATAATTATGAACGCAAGACCGATTATTTGCGCGATATTGTCGGTGCGTATTTGCTGAAAGATATTTTGGCAATCGACGGACTGAAAAATTCGGGCAAAATGCGCGATTTGTTGCGACTTGTCGCTTTTCAATTGGGTAGCGTGGTTTCTTATGAGGAGTTGGGCAGACAACTCGGTATGAGCAAGACGACTGTCGAGAAATACCTCGACTTGTTGGAAAAGGTTTTTGTCGTCTATCGGCTGGGAACCTATTCGTGCAATCTTCGCAAAGAAGTGACGAAAGCCGGGAAATGGTACTTTTATGACAATGGCATTCGCAATGCCATTATCGGAGCTTTTTCTCCGTTGTCCATGCGGCAGGATGTCGGTGCGCTATGGGAAAACTACCTCATTGGCGAACGGCGCAAAGCGAATTTCAACGAGGGATTGCACAAGGAGTTCTACTTTTGGCGTACCTACGACAAGCAGGAGATTGACCTGATTGAAGAGAGTCCCAATGGCTTGTCCGCCTTGGAGTTCAAATGGGGGAGCAAGATACCGACTGCACCGAAAGCATTTCAAGAAGCGTATCCCCATGCTGTTTTTCAAGTTGTGAACCGGGACAATTATTTGGAGTTTGTGTGATTATTTTTGAAAACAGGATTCAGACACAAGCGAACTTATTGCTGAATCCTGTTATTTACACAATTTTGGATAGTGCCTGATTTATTTTAACAGCTTCTTGTCACAGCCTCCAGTAGCACAAGATTGTTGTTGCCCGCAGCATTTTTAATTGTACCGAATTCGGTACAATTAAAATCAGGGTTATAGAGCATCTCCCATTCACCAAGATACTCAATCGTACTTTTCAGACTCAACCATTTGAAAATAATGTGCTCTTGCATTTGACTTCGAGCCATATCGGTCAAGCTGATATAATCTTCTTCGTTGTATTGAACAATGGTGATGTCTGTATCTTGAACGGTAATTTTTGCCATCGGAGTATAACATATTGATTTCAAGTACAAAATTAAGTAAAGATTGCTAAATTTACAACGGAATTCCCCGGGTGTTTTTGTTGAAATACATACTTCGGTTTTTAGTTTTTAAGGGCTGACTTGTATGGTGCCATTAGGTCTGAAAATAGTTGCTCCGATTCTGTTATAAAAAGCGAGATTATATGCTTTTGTTTTACTTCAATGAGTACAAGATAGGATATGAAATAGATTCTGTTGCATCTAGGGAGAGTGAATAACGGTGACAAATAACTAAATTGTAAAAATCGCCAGTTAAGAGAACTTTTTTTATATTTGTAAGAGAAATCGATGAAGGAATGGAAGCGATAAATAGAATATTCCAGGAGAAAATCACGGCACGGATTGCGTCCAACAAGGCTGTGTTGATTTTCGGGGCGTGGCGTGTGGGTAAAACGGTGATGATGCGTAGCATTGTAGAAAATTTGTAAATGCTGTATTTGAACCACAAGAACAGGTCAATGATGCACAGGCGAATCTACTTGGCGTAGCCTTTGAAATTGCCATAGGCGGACAAGTGCAGGTTTATGTCGGAACTGAATCCGGTGGTTCTTCTTCTGAATTTCCATGGAATGATGATGTAGCAAAGAAGCATACTTCGATTAAACTGAGATAGTTAATTGATTGTAAATGTATTTATTGCAGATTCTTATCCATATATGCAAGCGTCTGCAATATTTTATATATCTTTATAGTCAGAAAATGACAATTCCTCACTGAAAAGGTCACTAAAGAGACGATGATCGTTTAGTTTACATAAATTGTATTGATTTTTTGCAATGGGAGGACTTTTAGCATTCAGGGTCGGAAACTTTGACACAACAGCAGAACGTGAGCAGTTTCGGTTTCTCTGTGAGCAACTCAAAGCTCACTATGAGGATTCGAATGAATTCTGTGTGCTCGCAGGCAACTATAATATTGGTTGCGAACTGGATGCGTTGTTTATAAAAAAGGATGCGATTATTGCAATTGAGTTCAAGAATTATGGCGGTAAGGTCATAGCTAACGAAAATGGTGAATGGACATGTGATGGTAAGGTAATTAAAGGAGGTTCTCGCAAAACGATACTTCAGCAGGCTCGCATCAACCATTCTACTGTTAAAAAGGAACTGAAAGCTCTTGGCGTGTCAAAGGAAAACATCAAGGACGTGCCAACTTTGATCATTTTCAACAAACCGGTAGAAATCACGAATAATCTTAGTGTTACCAATAAATCCTGGCTTCACATTACTGATAACGAACATTTCATTGAAAAGTTGGATGACATCACTTGTCCTCATACCGACCTTGATCCACTCGGAATCGTTAATCTTGCGGAAACTCTCAACCTAAATCCCTTCTACCTGACAGAATTCAGCAATGCTACTTATGACAAACCAATAGAGCAAATTGAGAAAATCGAGTTGTTCGAAGATATAAAGAAGTATGAGCCCCTCACTGAAGAGAGAAAACAGAACGAAAAACCAAAGGAGAAAGAGGAAAAGTTAAACTTAAACTTAAATTCTTTTGTAATCGAGAACGAAGATAGTATTGCACTTTCGGATTTTGTTAAAAGGGTAGTGAGTTTATCGCTCAAACTCGACAATTTTATTGTCAAGGTGCTTGACGGCACAAGTGCATCTTCATCTTTTGCAGCACATGGAATAAGGTTAACTCAAGAATATGTTGTGACAATAAGTGCAGATGGCATAGGTGAACATTGTGTAAAACTCGCAAGATTCACGAATCATGATGTTAAAGCCATTTCGCCTTCTACAATCTTTTGGGAAGAAGGTGAGAGAATTGCAACTGAAAGTGACAATTCATCTGGCGTTGTCGAAGAACATCAATCAAAAGAACTATTGAATACTAATTCGAACGTTTGTTTCCGAAAGTCAAAGACGATTCTGCCACATTGGCTTGACAAAAAGATTTTTAATGACCATCAAGCTATTTATGCTCCAGAGCATGAGCGTTATGAGTATAATCTTGATCTCAACGAAGAAGAACTTAAAGTCTATCTTGCTACTTACTTCCCTCGCAGTTATGCAGAGATGTTTTGTATTGTCGATAATCTTTTGCAGAATAAATGCCTGAAGGAAACAATGGTACAAGATGAGATTAGTGTATTGGATTGCGGTTGCGGTACAGGAGGTGAAATTCTTGGCTTGATTATAGCAATTGGAAAGCATTTACCACATGCAAAAATCAACGTTACCGCAATAGATGGTAATGCCGGTGCTTTGCTCATACTCAAGGATTTGGTAGAGAGTAACCCAAATAAAAAAGTACAGGTTGGACTGAGAACATTAAGTCAGACATTAAGCACCAGTGAAGACGTGGAAAAACTTGCATCCGGAAAGGAAAATTACCATTTCGTCCTATGTGACAAGATGGTTTGTGAGTTGATTTCTAAAGAGGTATTGCCAACAAATGCATACGCAATTATGGCAAAGATGCTTGCGACCTATCTTCATGAAAACGGGTTGCTGATAATGCTTGATGTAACAACGAAAGACGAACGTTCAGGATATTTCTATCCTCAGTTGATGAATAGTGCAATAAATGACTATGTTGGTAAAAACAGAACCATTGAAACTCTTCTGCCGTTGTCGTGCGCATGCTATGATGGGTGTAGTGACCTTTGCTTTATGCAGCAAACATTCAGCGTAAGTCACTCTCACAAATTACATGACGAAAGTAGGGTGTGTTATAGGGTGCTGTGTAGAAAACCGCTTAAGACAGCTATCATGCAAGGGATGGAAACGGCAAAGCTTGCCCACATCATACACCCCACCAAATACAAGCAAAATGACGATTCGGCGATTTGCAGCCAATCTAAAAACAATGAAATAACAATTGACAGTTTTAATATAAATCTATAAATCTAATCATGACTAAGAGAAGTTTTATGATTAAGGATTCCTTGCTGGATCCTTATGAACGCAAGATACTGAACAAGCGAACCGATGAATCGTATGTCGTTACTGGTTGTGCTGGTAGTGGAAAATCCCTAATTGCATTGATGAAAGCTAAAGACTTACAAGATAAAGATAAGTCCTATTTGATTATCGTGTATAATCGTGTTTTGAGTCAGTACATGCATGATGCTATCAAAGAATTGGAATTGAAAGAAGACAACGTTACTACTTATGGTAAATGCTTTAGTTGGAGAAAGAACGAATGCGAAAAATGGGAAAGCTCATGGATACGTGGATATTATGATTACATCCTTGTTGATGAGGCACAAGATTTCTCGGGAGAAGCATTAGACGAAATTAAGAAACATTGTACTAAGATCTTGATTTTTGGCGATTCTACTCAAAATCTTTATTCTTTATTTTCATTTGATAACAATCCCACGATTAGCATCAAAAACATAGCATCTAGGTTTTCGTTGAATACGGAACAACTCATCATCAATCATCGAATGCCAAAGACAATAGCAAGAGTAGCGCAAAGTTTGAATGAAGATGATGATGTCCTAGAAGAAAGATGTGCGGATGATGGTATTGCCAAACCGATTATCATGCAACACGTTGATATGGATGCTCAATTAGATAGTGTCGCCAAGATTATAAAAAACAAAAACCTTGAGAATGTCGGCATCTTTGCATTTTTCAAAGATGAGGTAAAGACAATAGGGGCATATTTGAGCAATAAAGGATTATCCCCTGAGATTTATCTTAGTGACGAAAACATGTCGCTTGATTTCTCAACAAGTAATCCTAAAGTGATGACTTATAAAAGTTCAAAAGGATTGCAGTTTGAAACGGTATTTATCGTTGGTTGTGATCAAAGGATAGGAGTTGACAAGTCCAAATCGCTTTATGTAGCAATGACCAGAAGTTATCAGGATTTGTTCATCTTTTATTCTGACGAAATGACATCTTTGTTTGACGAGGTAAGCACAGATTTGTATGATACACAATTAAGCGGTTCATCAAGCGATAATGATTTTGAACTTTAATTAGAAGAAATATGAAACTCTATATTTTAACTTCAACATTGAATTTCCATTCAATAATGGCAACAGAGTCATGTTCTCCATCTGCTTGCTATACGCAAAGAGGTTTCGGAGATTCTTACTTCTATATAGCAGGGTCATTTGCAAAAAAAAATTCGATAATTCTATTTAGCAAATACCCTAAATGTATCATGCCTAATACTGAGGAGGAACAATATTCATTGGTTATAGAAGTAGATACAGATAAGACTGCAAATTTTGAATACCAAGAAATAGGCGAGCATCATGACGTTGTTTTCTACCAAACAAACAAGACAATCTATCTGAACCCAATGGGGTGTAAGTTGATTTTTGATTCCAATACTATTCGAGACCTCATACTCTCAAGAGCCAAAGTGAGAAGTCTGGATGCTAAAGTGCTTTTTTATTCAAAAGCAGGAAGTTTTACTGCCCAATTGACCGAGTCGTTTATATACACCAAAGAATATATAGAATCTTATCCTGATTTAGAATTTGACAAAGAGAACCTTGCTCGTGACAAAAGAATCAATAAGTGCAAAGGATTTTTGTATGCTTACCTCATAGGTGCAAATACTTCACCAGGAGAAAGTGCATCTTGTTTGCAGATGATTCTCAAAGATTTGTCTAATTTGATTCATGCTAGAATCATAAATAATGATTTCAGACTTCACACAGAGATGATAAACAAATTGCAGATCCAATTTGAGAATGAAGCCCGTAAATACGATGTTGTCAAAAAGAAACTTGCAGAGTCCGCAAATCGTCTAAACTCTTCTTCCATTGAAATGTTGCAACGTGAATTAGAAAATCTCGATTTATGGGAAACCTTGGTTCATCGAATGTTCTCTTTGCCAAATTTATCTACTGTTTATTCCTCTGTGCAATGGGATAATATTGAGTTAAAAATGACTCAATTTATTGAAAGTGTATCTTCTGCATCAAACAATCGTTTATTAGTTGATGAGATTCCGTTTATTTGCGAATATGAACCTCCAATGATTCCTCTTCATGCAAGTATCCAAGAAAAGAAAATTTATACAGCTTGGATTAAGATACTTCT
Source organism: uncultured Odoribacter sp. (assembly GCA_947176455.1). GTDB lineage: Bacteria > Bacteroidota > Bacteroidia > Bacteroidales > Marinifilaceae > Odoribacter. The sequence goes on from CAMWQQ010000010.1 coordinate 8,923, forward strand.
GAATCCAGAATGTAATCTAAAAGAATTCTTTGCCAACAAACTCTCGTATCTGAAGAATCTTGGTATAGCAGCCAAAGGTATTATGGGTGATGAGATTTTTGAAAACTCACCCGAACGGTTCTATTATAATGGCCTTATTAAAAATGTCAGAGATGCGGAAGATTTTGATCTCTCATCTCTTAATTCTTTTGTTTGGCAATCATTGGCAATATGTGCAAAAGCAACAAATCCTAATATTGATGCTCTGTATAGTTTAATGACATCATGTGCTATCGAGGATTATCGTTGTGCAGTAGCGATGTGGGGTGCAATGTGCGGATATGCTGATATGCCAAAAACTTTCTTCAACCGAATAATTGAAGGTGTTAGTGTGGAAGAAGCCTATCAGTATGTGTGTTGTATAGAGAAAATAATACATGGTTTTGAAATTGCTGCACTCGTTACACAGATTTCTCCATTGCCCCCCAAAACAGATATTCCGTTTATAGAACCATTTGATCATAATTCTCTTGAAGATAATGTTTATAAGCATCTTACGGAGTTTGAAAAGGAAAATAGAAAAAAAATACCTAAACCTCATCGTAATTCGATTGAAAAAGCTCTTTCTCTTACTGCTGATGGAACTATATTGAGTTTTCTTATGAAACTTAATGACTTTCCTGGCTTCACAAGAAAGACTCAAACTTCGTTTTGGACATACCTTAAGGATAAAGTTTGTCCAGAATATGATAAGATTACAACTGCAAAGCCTACAAGAAAAGCTGTAAAAAAGAAGATAGAAACTCAATTGTTGTTAGATTTCAATATAGATGGGAATAAAAACGAAGTTATCGTTGGAACGTCTAATTCTTCAAAAGAAAAGACTAATTTAGAACAAACAATAATAGAGATACCTCTATCTTCAAAATGTTTTATTGACGATTCAAATGCTCTTTCATTCATAAAGACTCTTCCGTATATAAATCCATATTTAGATAGTATAATACAAAATATAACTTTTATACAGAAGGAATATCAGCCAGGAGGACAATACGCAAAAGGAGGAAAGAAAGAAAGCAATCCATCAAATAGCCAAGTAATTAAGCATCTTAGTAATTTAATTAAGAAGTTTCCCACAAAACATTCCGTACCAGAGGATATAGTGAATAGATTAAAGCAAGATTTATCTGTTAGATACAATGTTAGGTAAGATTCTAATCACGAACGATGCTGGCGAGCAAGTTGAAGCTATCGCTCCTGTGATTATATCGGCCAGTCGATCAACAGACATTCCAGCATTTTATGCCAAGTGGTTTTTCAACCGCTTGGCTAAAGGGTATTGTGCTTGGTATAATCCGTTCAATCAGCAGAAAATGTATATTTCGTTCAAAAACTGCAAGGTTGTTGTGTTTTGGACAAAAAATCCGAAACCAATACTTCCTTATTTGCACGAACTGGACGAAAGAGGCATTCATTACTATTTCCAAGTTACCCTCAATGACTATGTGAAGGAAGGATTTGAACCGAATGTTTCATCGGTAGATGTTCGTGTGGAAACATTTAAGAAACTGTCGGATATGATAGGCAAAGAGAGAGTTATTTGGAGATTTGACCCTCTAGTTATTACGCAAAATATTACTCCTCGCGACCTCTTGACGCGCATTTGGCACATAGGGAATAAACTGAAAGGTTACACAAATAAACTTGTATTCAGTTTCGTTGATGTAAAAGCTTATCGCAAGGTTCAAAACAACCTTGTTAAGGAAACTATGCTCTTTACAAAGGAGAATGTGGAGAATGCCGAAGCCAACCTTGCTCAACGAATAGAAATCGTAGAAGGTCTTCAAAAGATTCGTGAAGTTTGGCACAAAGACGGTTGGGATGTTGAAATCGCCACTTGTGCTGAGGATATTGACCTCGAGGCATACGGTATCGAACATAATCGTTGTATTGACGGAGAATTGATGAAGCGCATCTTTGCTGATGACGAAGAACTTATTTATTATCTACATACATTGAAGTTGCCCAAAAGAGATCTGTTTGGCAACTTACCCCCAATACCAGCGAAGATTCGTAACGTTAAGGATACGGGGCAACGTAAGGTATGTGGATGTATGGTCAGCAAGGACATTGGCATGTATAATACTTGTCGTCATTTCTGCGTCTATTGCTATGCCAACACAAGCAAGGAATGCGTCATCAGAAATGCCGAGAAGCATAACGATGAGAGTGAAAGTATAATTGAGTAATTATGCGAGAGTTAGAACTACAACAATACCTACTTCGCGAGTATCCACAAGAGAATGCTCGCTGCGAATGGAAGGAATTTAAAAATTTGAAAAACTCGTTCTGTGGGGATGAGAAAAATGATGTCATCTCATACGTGTCAGCTATTGCCAATATGGAAGGAGGACACCTAGTGATAGGTGTGCATGACAGTTCCTTGGAAATTGTCGGAACGGATACCTATAATTATGACCGTCAGAAGGCAATTCTTCGGTTAACGGAACGTTGTGTTAATCTTTCAACGGAAGGACTTGACATTGATGAGTTCGTTACGGATGGCACAAATAAGAAGGTGTGGATAATACATATTCCGAAGCATCGTTCCAAATTGCCTGTTTACGCTCATAACAAAGCATGGCAGCGAATTGAAGATTCTCTTGTAGAGTTGACGACAGAACGTATGAGTGCCATTCTTGACGAACCAATTTTGGGCGAAACAGATTGGTCTGCACAGATTGTTCCTGATGCGACTATAGACGACCTTGATGAGGTGGCTATAGCTAAAGCTCGCAAAATGTTTAAGAAGGTACATGGTCGTATTCCCGAATCCGAGGTCAATGCTTGGAATATTCAGACATTTCTTGGTAAATGTGGACTAACGAGAAATGGAGGTATCACTCGCGCCGCTATTATATTGTTAGGCAAATATGAATCGGCCTTTAAACTACGTCCTGTCGTTGCTCAGGTAACTTGGACACGCAGGGATGCAAATCAAGATGTGGTTGACTACGAACATTTCACTGTTCCATTCATATTGACTGTAGATGAAATTCTCTCAAAGATTGAAAATCTGACTTTGCGTGATATGCCCGGTGGTACGTTATTCCCGGATACAATGAAGCAGTATGACGACTACACTATACGCGAAGCACTCCATAACTGTATTGCCCATCAGGATTATACAATGCAGCAGCGTGTCAATTTTGTTGAGAATCCCGGCTATTTATATTATTCCAACGCTGGAACTTTTATTCCCGGAACTTTGGAGAATGCTTTGAAAAACGAGGAATCTCAGACCTATTTCCGCAATGAGTGTCTATGCAAGGCGATGGTGGACTTCAATATGATTGATACCGTAAGTCGTGGAATTAAGAAAATGTTTAATGAGCAATGGCGAAGACACTTTCCGATGCCGGACTACGAGATTGATGCGGCAAAGAAGAAGGTTGTAGTACGCATATACGGAAACGAGATCAATAAGCGATATACGGATTTATTGAAGACCGACAACACTTTGTCATTATGGGATTGCATATCACTCGATGCTGTACAGAAAGGCAGATTTATACATGAAGATGTTGCAAAAGACTTGCTGAACAGAGGACTCATAGAGGGAGATGCTCCCAATTATACGATTTCTTTAGGAGTTGCCAAAGCTACTCGTCAATTACAAGGTTACACCAAGCAAAAAGGACTTGATAAGGACAAGATTAAACAAATGGTTTTGCAATATCTTAAGAATGCAGGTTCAGATGGTGCCAAACGTGACGGTATTTATGAATACATCAAAGATGTAATGCCGCAAGCTAAAACACGGGAACAGCAATTGAGGATATTAGGAGATATTCTTAATGCTCTAAGTGTAGATAAACTTATTTCTGCCAGCGGGCGAACTTGGTTCTTGAATGAATAACTATAATGGAAGATATAGCGGATTTTGCGAATTATAGCGGAATTTATAGCGGATTTCGCATATTATAGCGGATAATGAACAACCCTCCCTATGAATCTATTCAAACTTGTAATCTGAAAAAATATATTATTAGGAGACAAAATAAAAGAGCTAAGAGATGAACACGGTGTGTTGCAAAGACAATTGGCGGTAGTGCTTCATTTTAGTGTGTCCGGAGATGTTCATACGGACTTATTAGTTTTGCAAATATAGTTGTTATGCTGTTCTTCGCCAAGGCGAAGAACAGCGCTCGTCTTTATTCATCCGGAAAGAGTCCTTTGTCAAGGTCGATTTTGGACACCTGTCTTTGATAAGATTTTAGATTTGTCAATTAGCATAATAATAATTTTAAATAGTATTTTCAGTCTTGGAAGAGGTAACAAAAACGCTTCATTATGTGTGTCATAGCGTTTTCTCTCGCCATGACCCTACAAAAATAGGTTAATTTTGTTTCATTACAAACGTTCCTTGTGGATTGGTTGGAAAATAAATATAACTTTTTACTCAATAATGTCGGTAGTGTGGATGCGGATAGGGAATGTGTTTTTGAGTTTGAGAATTTTATTGTGGTGCGTTTGGGGTGGAAATACGGAAAAAAGGCAGTAAATAATTTTTTTAATCCCTTGAAAGGGTTAAATTTGTTCGTTTTTTCAAACATACAGTTACAGTTAAATATATAAATTATGGCAGAAAAACAGAATTGTAAGCTTTTCAGTGAATTTGCGCCGAACACGATGCAAGAGTGGGTGGACAAAGTCACTGTCGACCTGAAAGGGGCGGATTTCAACAAAAAGCTTGTGTGGAGAACCAATGAGGGTTTCAACGTTCAGCCGATGTATCGGTTGGAGAACATGCAGGAACTGAAAAATTTAGATTGCCTGCCCGGTGAGTTTCCGTTTGTTCGCGGTAACAAGAAAGACAACAACGACTGGTATGTGCGTCAGGACATTGTTGTGGAGAATCTTGCCGAAGCAAACAAGAAAGCGCTGGATGTACTTAACCGTGGAGTCAATTCATTGGGTTTTGTGCTGGACGGATGCTGCGAGTACACCAAGGCTGACCTGGAAGTGTTGCTGAAGGACATTTGCCTGGAATGCGTGGAAATCAACTTCGTTGTCGGATGCAAGAAAGGCAGTCTGCTGGATGCCTTCAAGGCGGTAGTAGAAGCCAGAGGCATCGCTCCCGAAAAGATATACGGCGGTATCAATGTAGACCCGCTGACGGCTTTGACCCTGAAAGGAAAGACTTGTTGCGACAAGCCTTTTGAAACGGTGAAAGCCAATGCCGAGAAAATGGTAGCTTACCCGAACTTCAAGACGATTGAAGTGGGCGGTTACGTATTCAACAATTCCGGTTCGTCTATCGTACAGGAATTGGGATTCTCACTGGCTGCCGGCGTGGAATATTTGGACAAGCTGACGGATGCAGGCATGAGCATCGACGAGGTTACGCCGAAGATGCGCTTCCATTTCGCCACCGGTTCCAAATATTTTATGGAAATCGCCAAGTTGCGTGCAGCCCGTTACCTGTGGGCGCACATCGTGAAAGCTTACAAGCCTTCCTGCGACTGCAAGTGCAAGATGAATGTGCATGCCGAGACTTCCGAGTGGAACAAGACGGTTTATGACCCGAACGTGAACATGTTGCGCACGCAGACCGAAACGATGTCGGCTGTGCTGGGCGGTGTGGATTCTTTCACCGTTCATCCGTTCGATTACGTGTACGAATGTCATCCGAGCGAACTGGGTGAGCGTGTTGCCCGCAATCAGCAATTGCTGTTGAAGGAAGAGTCTCATTTCGGTAAAATCGTGGATGTTGCGGGAGGTTCTTATTATATCGAGGAATTGACGCAGAACATTGCCGAGGCGGCTTGGAAATTGTTCCTGGAAGTACAGGAGCAGGGCGGATATGTGGAGGCTTTGAAGAAAGGTTTCGTACAGGCTGCCGTGAAGGCTACCGCTCAGGCTCGTGACCTCGCCATTGCTCAGCGGAAAGAAAACTTCGTGGGTGTGAACCAGTTCCCGAATTTCAACGAGAAAATCGAAAAAGACATCTGCGCTTGCGTACTGGAACCAGAAGACCAGACGGCAGAAGGCGCTACAATCGAGACGCTGAAGCCCTACCGGGGCACACAGGCTTTCGAGGCGTTGCGTTTGAAAACCGACAAATATGCCACTAAGAACGGTCGTCCGGTCGTATATATGTTCCCGATGGGAAATCTTGCCATGCGTAAGGCACGTGCCCAGTTTGCCTGCAACTTCTTCGCTTGCGCCGGTTTCGAGGTGAAAGACAACAACGGATTCAAGACCGTTGACGAAGGCGTGAAGGCTTGCTTGGAGAACAAGGCCGCTATCGTGGTACTTTGCAGTTCCGATGAGGAATATGCAGGATTTGCTCCGGAGGCTTACGAAAAGCTGAAAGACAAAGCCATCGTGGTGGTTGCCGGTAATCCCGAAAGCCGTCCGGAACTGGAAGCCAAGGGATTGATGAACTATATCCACGTCAAGAACAACGTATTGGAAGAATTGAAAGCTTATCAGGCTAAGTTGGGCATTTAAAAAGTAATACAAGATGAAACCGAATTTTAAAGATATAAATATTAAAGCGGCTGAAAAGGCTACCACCAATGCTGCGGAGTGGGAAAAAGCCAATCACATCGCTAAGAACTGGACGACTCCGGAGTTGATTCCGGTGAAACCGGTGTACACTGCAGAGGATTTGAAAGGTATGGAACATCTGGACTATGTTGCCGGTATTCCTCCTTATCTGCGTGGACCGTATTCTGCCATGTATCCCCTGCGTCCCTGGACGATTCGTCAGTATGCAGGATTCTCTACGGCAGAAGAGTCAAATGCTTTCTATCGTCGTAACCTGGCTGCCGGACAGAAAGGTTTGTCCGTGGCTTTCGACTTGGCTACGCACCGCGGTTATGACTCCGATCACCCGCGTGTAATCGGTGACGTGGGTAAAGCCGGTGTGGCTGTGGATTCCATTCTGGATATGAAGATTTTGTTCGACCAGATTCCGTTGGACAAGATGTCCGTTTCCATGACGATGAACGGTGCCGTGTTGCCGATTTTGGCATTCTACATCGTAGCCGGTCTGGAACAGGGAGCAACCCTCGACCAGTTGTCCGGTACGATTCAGAATGATATTCTGAAAGAGTTTATGGTGCGTAATACGTACATCTACCCGCCGAAATTCTCCATGAAGATTATCGCCGATATTTTTGAGTACACTTCCAAGAATATGCCGAAGTTCAATTCAATCTCTATTTCCGGTTACCACATGCAGGAGGCAGGTGCTACCGCCGATATTGAATTGGCATATACGCTGGCTGACGGTCTGGAATATCTGCGTGCCGGAGTGAATGCAGGTATGGATATTGATGCTTTCGCACCGCGTCTGTCGTTCTTCTGGGCTATCGGTATGAACCATTTCATGGAAATCGCCAAGATGCGTGCCGGTCGTTTGTTGTGGGCGAAGATTGTTAAGCAGTTCAACCCGAAGAATCCGAAGTCCTTGGCTTTGCGTACACACTCCCAGACTTCCGGTTGGTCACTGACGGAGCAAGACCCGTTCAACAACGTGGGACGTACTTGTATCGAGGCAATGGGTGCCGCTTTGGGACATACTCAGTCGCTGCATACCAATGCGCTGGATGAGGCGATTGCGTTGCCGACGGATTTCTCTGCCCGTATTGCCCGTAATACACAGATTTATATCCAAGAAGAGTCTACGATTTGCAAGGCCGTTGACCCGTGGGCTGGTTCCTACTATGTGGAAAGCCTGACTCAGGAATTGGTAGAGAAGGCATGGGCTCACATCCAGGAAATCGAAAAACTGGGTGGTATGGCTGCCGCTATCGAATCCGGTATTCCGAAGTTGCGTATCGAAGAGGCTGCCGCCCGTACACAGGCTCGCATTGACAGTGGCGAACAGACGATTGTCGGTACGAACAAATACCGTCTGGACAAGGAAGACCCGATTGATATTCTGGAAGTGGACAATACCGCTGTGCGTGAAGCGCAGATTGCCCGCTTGAAAGAGTTGAAGGCAAACCGGAACCAGGCAGAGGTGGATGCCGCATTGGATGCAATCACCAAATGTGTGGAAACGGGAGAGGGCAACTTGCTGGAATTGGCGGTAGATGCTGCCAAGAAGCGTGCTTCTTTGGGAGAAATCTCTTACGCATGTGAAAAAATTGTAGGACGTTATAAAGCTGTTATCAGAACCGTGAGCGGAGTATATTCAAGCGTTGCCGGCGAGGATGCCGACTTCGAAAAAGCCAAGGCAATGACCGACGAGTTTGCCGAACTGACCGGACGTCGTCCGCGTATCATGATTGCCAAAATGGGTCAGGACGGTCACGACCGCGGTGCCAAAGTGGTGGCAACCGGTTATGCCGACATGGGCTTCGACGTGGATATGGGACCGTTGTTCCAGACGCCGGAAGAAACTGCCAAGCAAGCCGTTGAAAACGACGTGCATGTGGTGGGCGTTTCCTCACTGGCTGCCGGACACAAGACGCTGGTACCCGCCGTTATCAACGAACTGAAAAAATTAGGTCGGGAAGACATCCTCGTGTATGTGGGCGGTGTGATTCCTCACCAGGATTATCAGTTCCTGTTCGATGCCGGTGCGATTGCCGTATTCGGTCCCGGTACGAAAGTATCGAAGAGCGCGATTCAGGTAATGGATATTCTTCTGCAATTGGCGAAGAAATAAATAATGATCCAGTGATAGCGAAACGGCTGCCGAAAAACTCCGGCAGCCGTTTTTTTTATGCGTTTCGCAGGCTTGTCCTTCTTCCCTTTCCGGAATTTCTTCCTCCGAAAGGGGAGAGGTGCGGCCGATGAATATCAAAAATGGCAGGAAATACCTGAGACTCGACATACTTAACTTCCTAAATTGGCATCCTGATTGACGATTGTTTCCCAGTCGTTGAGGGTAATGGTGACGGATACGGAAGTTCCACTGAGTCCTTTTATGTTTGCCGTTACCGTATAGGAACCGTTTCTTGCGATAGAGCCATTTCCGTTTCCGGTGAGTTCAACGAGGTAGGCGACCGGCGTGGCTATTCCGTTGTAGGTATAGGTGCCGTAGAGAGTTAGCGTTACCCTGCTTCCGGCCTCCTGCGCTCCGTTTTCAAACAGATAGAATCGGTTTTGGTAATTGCTGTTGACGGTGGCGGCATTCGGAACCTGTTTTGCCAGGGTCAGTGTGCCTGCTGTTGTGGGCGGAGTGCCGGCAAAAAGAGAGGTGGTGCCTTGCGTCTTGCTGATAACGGCGGAGTCTATCGTAATGGTGCCGCCATATTTATTCCCGTTTCCGAAAACGGTGTTGTCAATGATGGTATTGACATCCAATTTGGCTGTAATTCGTTTGACGGAAACATTGATATCTTGGGTTTGGGTCAAATCGGTGCCTGTGGTTGCCGAAGTGTTGCCGGTCATAACAAAGCCTCCGCTTCGGTTGGGGGTGGTGGCAGCATCGTTGACACTGCTCCAGGGACCGTTATAACTGGCGATGTCGCTTTGGGTCAGGGCTTGCAAGGCGGTGAGATTGTTTGCCGCCACATCCCCGTCATTGAGGACGATATAATAATCGTAAGCCGTTGAAGCGGTCAGCCCCGGGACAGTGAATACGAGCGGCTGTGTGCTCAATGTGGATAATTCTGCGTTCGTTAGGTTCTTTTCAAAGACTTTATTTCCTGACTTGAAGATAAACAGTTTGCCGCTTTTTACCGCTTTCTCGGCGGTCGTGGCTTCGTTGGTTCCGAAAGCGCGGGTGGTAAATTGATCTGTGGAAACAAACGACAGGGCTATCTTCGTTTCTGTCAGATTCCTATAAATACCGGTTGTGTACTCTTCTTCACTGCATGCCCAGAAAAAGAGCAAGGCAATGACTGTGGTTGAAAATAATCTTTTCATGTTTTTCTGGATTTGGTTTACACGAATTTTTACGTGGTGGGTGGAGGGGCTGTTCAAGGGGCAGGAAATAAAAAAACGGAAGATATAATAAAAATCCACGGACTCGGGAAACATTATTTAGATTCTATTGTATAAAGGAGTTTGGAAGGATTGCCTGTTGGGAGAGCGGTGTCGCTTGATGCCGTAACCGCATTGATGTTAAGCTGTTTGGCGTTATTTCTTTCGTTTTATGCGGTATTTCCGGGGATTCTTAGTAATTTTGTTCCCGGTAATATTGCGGTTAAATGGTTGTAATTCTTGTCATTAAAAACTATGCAATGACAAAAATCCGGTAATTTTACCAAGAAAATCGGCTACTTATTTTAACGTTAAATGGCTGATTGTTTTATGATTGAAGGACGATTCTTATACTTACGTTAAATGGAACACGATATGGATTACGAGCAGGTAATCGCTAAGATTTATGAAGAGGTGAAATCCTTTTGGGGGCAGGGGAAGGTGGCAGATTATATTCCTGCCTTGGCGGAAGTCGAGCC
>CAMWQQ010000011.1 GCA_947176455.1 uncultured Odoribacter sp.
AAGTTTATATACAAGACGTTTCCAATTAATATCAATGGCATATCTTATTTAAAAATCACAGACTTTCCAAAAGTACTCTACAAATCCTTTGATATTTTGTTAAATTTAGTATATGTTTGCGAAATAAATCGGCTTTGTATGCGTAAAATTCTCTATTGTATGGTGTTATGGGGTTCAATGACAACATCCTGCAATTCTTATCATCATCCGTGCGCTTGCCCGTTAAAAGGAGCGGACAAACACCCAGGCGTCACCCAATTAAAAGACAGCCTCCACATGGCGATTAGCCAAAACAACATTCCGGAGATAGAAAAAATATTCAACCAAGCTGAAACAGAACGATTTTTGCTCGAAAACAAAAACAACACACTAAAAATCTGCCTCTCCATCACCCTCGTTCTATTCATTGCCTCCCTCATCGTGCTATTTTTCCACCTCCACCACAAAAAAAAGAAAACAGCATACAATCGCTTGACAGAAGCAGTGAAACACACCCAATGGGGATTCTTGGTTACCAAAGAATTTATTGCGGAAAACCGCATCGCTTACGACGAACTGGAGCGCATGCTAAACCGGGCAAAAGGACTAAACAACATCAACACGGAGTTTTACAATAAATTCCACAACGTCCTCACAGAACAAAAAGCCAACTATTCCGGACGCTTGTTCAACCACCTGAGCACTTCCAACGGAAGTTTCGAGACCAAATTCCAGCAACAATTTCCGGATTTAAGTACCGATGACTTTTTGTTGGCGACTATGATTCATCACCAATGGAAAATATCAGATATGGCAAGCATTTTACACATCTCCCAAGATGCGGTTAGAAAACGAAAAATGCGACTCGGCAACAAACTTTCGACACTCTTGAAAAAGGAAATCAACTTGGACAAATACCTGACAAACTTTTGAATGTTTTTCTGAAAGACGGTACATCCACCCATTTGCGGATTCCATTTCAGCAACATTGTCCACTATCCATCCATTGATTAAAACACTCACCATTAACTATTTAATAAAAATCATTTTTTGTATTTGTCCCCTTCATTGTCCATGATTAAAATTAGCGGACAAGACATCATTCCTTTAAATTTGTTTTTCAATTACACGAGCAGAAAACTCACTTAAAAATAGTGACCGCAAAAAAAACAACGGTTCGGACGGGTGATGACTCCAAGTCATTTGTCAGTCCCCCTAAAGAGTCTTCTTTCTGGAGAACGAACATAGTCCTGCAAAGTTTCTCACCAAGCTTTTTTCTCTTTGTAGCTATTTATAGTTCTCCAGTTTTTTATTTCCGCCCCTTCAATTCTATCAAGAACGCACAAACGATTAACGCCCGAAATTTCTTTCGGGCGTTCTTTATACAAGCGGGAAGTATGAATCATCCAACGATTCTTTTCATCATTTCAATATTTATCCTGAATAAAGTGAGTTCGTTGGCGGGATTCATACTGAGGATGCTTCTTTCCCTCAAGCGCCTGGAGCATCCACGCCATATTTTCCCCAAGCGTGCGCATCGTCTGCAAACCTTCCTTGTCCTTGCGGACATCGTCGGGCGTAAAACCGTGAACGGAATTCCAGTATTGCGAGGAAACCACCGGCATATTGCAAATGGTAAAATACTGATTCAATTGCTCGAAAGTGGCAGAGGCTCCTCCGCGACGGCAGGATACGACCGATGCTCCGAGTTTGCCCGCCATTTCTCCTTCCTTGCAGAAAAACAAACGCTGGCAAAACGAAGTAATCTGTCCGGTCGGCTGACTGTAATACACCGGCGAACCGAGTACGATTGCATCAAACTCCGCCAGACGCGACTGGATTTCCCTGACCGCATCGTCCCGGAAACAATGCCCGGTTTCAAAACATTTCATACAGGCAATACAACCTGCCACCGGCTTGTTGCCGAGATAGAGAATTTCGGTTTCTATTCCGTGCCGTTGGAGTGTCTGCGCCACCTCATTCAAGGCGGTGAAGGTGCATCCGTTCTTGTTCGGACTACCATTGACAAGCAATACTTTCATACGTCAGAATTTTTCAGCCAGCGCGACAGCCTGTGCGCAACCGTCGGTTTTGTTTATATCGCCTTCGCCAAACACTCCGGGAACAAGCACTTCGCCCACCATATCCCATTTCAGCAACGCCGCAGAGCGCTCTATCGGCATTTTCACACCGTCCATAACCGACACGTCGTGTTCCTCACAACAGCAGATAAGTCCGCATTTCTTCCCGGCAATGTCCTTTTGAGCCACGCAGAACGAGAACACGCGGTCTATGACCCCTTTGATTTGTGCCGGAATGGAATACCAATACACGGGCATGGCATAAACAACGGCATCGGCATCCAGAATATGAGGGGCGATGAGGTTAAAATCATCATCAAACGAACAGGCTTTACCCGTCTTGAAACAAGTCATACAAGCATGGCATCCGCCAATCTTCATCATCGCGGCATCGAAACGCACCACTTCGTGTCCTTTGGTTTCCGCCGCTTTTACAAAGGCATCAACCATTGCGAACGTATTGCCGTTCTTACGCGGACTGCCGGTTATTACCGTTATCTTCATTTCTTTATGGTATTAGAGTTTTGATTATACGCTTTGGCAACACACTTCCATTCGCCGTTGAGTTTGAGAAGCAAAAGGAAGTCGGTAAAATCAATCCGTCCGCCCCATTTTTCCTCAAGCACCCGAACCACCGCCACCGTTTCCTCCACGGCAAGCACGTCGACACGAGCCTTGAAATTTTCCCCGGCTCCGACGGTGTCCACGTTGTGATAAAACTGATTGATAGAACCGTGTTCCAATACCCCGTCCAGCATTCCGAACAAAACGGCATCTTCAGTGAATAAAGTCTTGGCATACTCGCTATTGCCCTCGGCAACGCTCTTTACAAATTTCATCGCAGCCTCTTCCACTGCTGCGTATTCCTTAATCTCGTCTCTCATATTCGTTTAAATTTTAATTTGTTTTCTGAAGACAAAGTTATGACAGTATTCTCTCCGAATCAAGTACCGAAAAAAGATTCATATACCGAAAAATTTTTCGGTATGCTAATATTCGCCCATATTCCCTAACTTTGCATCAAAAGAAATAGATATGCCTTACGAAAAGAAAATACCCGTCGACCTCGACTGTCCACTGCGCCTGACGATGAGCCTCATCGAATCGAAATGGAAATCGTGCATACTCGACGAATTGCGCTCAGGCGACACGATGCGCCCCAGCGAGATACACAAATGCCTGCCGGAAGCGGCCCCCCGGGTGCTCGACATCCAGCTCAAAGAAATGGTGGAAGACGGACTTGTCGCCAAAACGATTTTCCCCGAATTGCCACCACGTTCCGAATACCAAATCACCGAACTCGGCAAATCGCTCCTGCCTATCATCGACTCTATGCTCCAATGGGGCGAAAAACACTTTGACATCTTCGAGAAGAAATACGGCAACAAATAGCTATGGAAAGGAAAATGCGAAGATTCAAACAAATGCTTCCTGCCGAGGAGGTCAACAACATGCTGTCCCAAGCGACGAATGGCGTATTATCCTTAATCGACCAGGACGGAGAACCTTACGGCCGTACCGTTGAGTTTCGCGTATGACGGCACAGACACGCTCTATTTTCACAGCGCGCGCACAGGACATAAAATCGAATGTATATCGACACACAACCGGGCTTCGTTCTGCATTGTCGCCAAAGATGAAATCGTCCCGGAGGAATTCACCTCGTATTTTCGGAGCGTGATTGCCAACGGCAAACTGGAAATAGTGACGGACTCCGCCGAAATCCTCAAGGGCTTGCGTCTGCTATGCGACAAATACAGTCCCGGACTGGACGCCTCCGCCGAAATCAACAAATGTCTGGAACACGTCCTCGTGTTCAAACTCCAAATAGAAGCCCTGACCGGCAAAGAAGCGATCGAACTGACCCGCCAACGCCAATAAAAACAAAAATGTTCTGTAAATTCACTCTGCCAATTTTCCGATAGCTTTCAGATAGGCGGATTCTCCGATGTGCAACAGGGCTTTGGCATCTATCCACTGACTCCACGCTTCCTGCCATTGCGCTTGCGCTTCCAGCAAGGAAGTCAGATTTTCCATACCGACCTGATACTGGTCGGTACTGATTTTCAGGTTCTCCCGGGCTTGTGACAAGGCATTCCGAGCCATTTCCACCCGGGTCTGCGCATCCTTCAAGCCGAAACGGGAAGACGCAATCTCCAGGTGCATCAGTTCAGCGGATTTTTCCAGGTTCAAACGGCTGACCTCCTCGTCCATACGGGCAGAACGCACCTTGTTCCTGCCCTCGCCCCAATGAAATACCGGTATCTTGACGGCAGCCATTGCCATAAAGGCGGCACCGGATTCGTCATCGCCGTTCAGCTTCAATCCTCCCGAATAACCATACCCGGCGGAAACGCCCACCTGAGGCAGGAAATCCGACCGGCTCAATGCCACCTGGCGTTCTTTCAGGTCCACTTCGTGCACCAGCATATTGTAATCCGGACGTTGCGAAACGGCACTGTCCAGTAACCAGATTTTCGGGTTGACCGTTTCGGCCAGGGTATCCCGCAAATTCACGTCGGTCTGCAAATCCAAGCCGATAAGCCGGCACAGATTCATACGCGCCAGCACCCGACCATTCTGCGCCTTCTGCAACATCAGCTCCGCCTCGTTGTAACGTACCTGCGCCTTCAACACATCATTGGAGGTCGTCATTCCCACCGTCTCGGCATCCTTCAAGTTTTTCAACAACTCACCAATTACCTCCCGGTACTTCGTCGCCGCCAATACCTGCTCCTTCACCCTCAACAACTGCCAATACGCCTGTTCCGTTTCCAACAACACTTCCGACCGATTATAACGGACATTCTCGACCGCAATATCCTCTCCCGATTTCGCCATTCGATGAGCCGTCCTGATTTTTCCGCCCATATAAACCGGTTGCTCCAGCTGAATCCCTGCCGAATACACCCCCCGCAAACTCAACTGCAACTTGATGTCTGGCAGAAAGGCATATAGGTTAAACACCGGATTGCCGTCCGCACCGATAACCGGACGTTGCGTCTCGGGGTCAATCATCACATCGGGCTCCAACTTCCCGTCCGCACCGGGCTTATAAGCCGGCAAATACCCTCCTTTCAATTTATAATCATACCTTTTGTGATTGTACAAGCCCCAGCCGACCACCGAAATATTCGGTAAATAATTCGCCCTGTACATTTTCGTCTCATAGGCGGCTTTCCGTTGCTGCCTGTCCGCTATCCCAATCTCCTTGCTATTCTCCAACGCCATTTTCCGGCACATCGGGAGATTCAATTCCACTTGTGCCGAAACGACAACCGGCAAAAGAAGGAATAACCCTATTCCTATTTTCATATCATTCATCTTTATCATTTTCCATACTTCATTGCCTGCCGTATTCCTCAACCGACTGCGGAATCGCTTTCTTTTCCCTGTCCGGATGAGGGATGTGGAAAAAGAGGGAATACAGAATCGGCAAAATCACCAACGTGATGATCGTCCCGATAAACAACCCTCCCATAATGGTCACCGCCAACGACCCGAACATATCGTCATTAATCAAAGGAATCATCCCCAGAATCGTCGTCATTGCCGCCAGAAAGACCGGTCTCAAACGAGAAGTCGACGCATCCACCAAGGCAAGGAAACGGTCCTTGCCGGAACGAATCTGGACATCCACCTCATCCACCAGCACGACCCCGTTTTTAATCATCATCCCCACCAGTCCCAAGGCTCCGACAATGGCGACAAACCCGAACTCCTTGTTTGCCAACAGCATACCGGCAACCACTCCGGTCACCGCCAACGGCAGACACAACAAAATCATCAACGGCTTGCGGAAATCCTTGAACAAGGCGATCAGTATCGCCAGAATAATGACAACGGCTATCGGCACATTCTTAAACAAATACGATTCCGACTGGGTGCTTGCCAGGTATTCTCCCTGCCATTCCGTCTTGTAGCCCGGCGGAATCTGTATGGCATTGATTTTGGGCAAAATGCTGTTCCTGACCTCATTGGCAGTAAAACCGGGAGCATTGTTGCATTGAGCGGAAATGGAACGCTGGCCGTTATAACGTCGCACCAAAGGCACCTCCCAGCCCACGCCGATTCCGGAACTCGCCTGATTCAATGGCACGGAACCGATGACCTGCTTCAACACCTGGTCCTCGCTAACCATTCCGGTCATCAGCTCTTTTACCGTCTCCAGACCAAGACCGTTCACCGAAGGCACCAGACTCCACACCGGCACATTGCCAAGCTGGTCGGGACGTTCCCCGGAAGCATTCACGCTTTTCAGGTAAATCGGCAAAGCGTGCTCGCCCTCATAGTAGGAGCCGACAGGCAATCCGTCCGTCGCCGCCAGCAACGCCAGTCCGACATCCTCCCTTGACAGTCCCGCATCCCGGGCAATGGCTTGCCGGTACTTCACATCCATAACCGGAGTTTCGGGACCCCAATTGTTGGTCACCAAGATAGCGGTGGAATCGGCTTTCATAATCTCCTCCACCTGCGCGCACAACTGTTTCAGCACGGCGGGGTCGGGACCCGAAATCATAAACTGAACCGGAAAATCCATATACATCAGATTATACCGCTTTATCCTGACATAAGCCTGAGGATAATGGGAGGAAAGATAAGCCTGCAAGACGGGCAGGCTGTCCACCAACGTCTCCGGTGAGGTGAAATCGACAATCAATTCCCCGTAACTCAAAGCCGGTTCCGCCACGGTGCGCACCAGATTGTAACGGGACGGCGTTCCCCCCAGACTGGTGGTCACCGCCGTAATCTCCGGACGTCCCATAAGATACCGTTCCATTGTCGCCAAATCCGACTTCACCGTCTCGGGATTCGTCCCGTAAGGCATTTGATATTCGATATAAAGCTGGTTATAACTCAAGTCCGGGAAAAATCCCTGCCGGATAAAACGATAACCGTACACGCTGACAATCAACAGGAGAACGGTCGCCACGACAAATCCCCAGCGATGATAAACCGAAAACTTCAGAAAACGCTGATATCGGCGGTAAATCCGCCCGTCAAACGGATTACTCTCTTCTCCAGACTTCACCGGTTGCGTCCGAAAAGCCCGGTCGGCTTGAATCGGCACATAAGCCAAAGCCAGCACCCAGCTCAGCCACAAAGAAACCGCCAGCACGATAAACAAATCCCGGACATATTCCCCCGTCGTGTCCGGCGACATAAAAATCGGCAGAAAAGTCAAGATGCCGATAGTGGTCGCCCCCAACAACGCCCAAGCGGTCTTTTTCGTGATATTGACCAAAGCGTCAGGCTTCGGAATGCCCCGTTTCAAATCAACCATAATGCCGTCCGTAATCACAATGGCATTGTCCACCAGCATCCCCATAGCCACGATGAAGGAGGCAAGGGAAACGCGCTGCAACGTGCCGTGCATCATATGCAGGATGACGAAAGACCCCAAGACGACCACGACCAAGCCGACCCCAATGATGTAACCGCTCCGGAACCCCATTGCCAGCATCACCACGACAATCACAATCAGCACGGATTCTATCAAATTGACCATAAACACGCTGATTGCACTTTGCACCCGGGTAGGTTGAAAAAACACCTTCTCAAAATTGATTCCTGCAGGAATAATCGTCTGTTTCAATTCTGCCAGTTTTCGGTCGACAAGTTTTCCCAGCTGGATGATGTTTCCCCCTTTTTCCATAGCAATAGATATGGCAATGGCAGGCAAGGTGTCATACAGCACTCCTTCTCGTTGCGGTTCGACATAGCCTTTGGTTACGACGGCAACATCCCCCAGGCGGATATGGTCCTCTTCGTGCCCTCGAATCAGCAAATCCCGAATATCCTGAACATTGTTGAAATCCCCGTCAACTCCCACGCGAACCCTCTTTTCTCCGCTGTCGTAATAACCGGAATACACCGTCGCATTCTGTCCTTTCAGCGTGAGGATAATCTCGGCAGGATGTACCCCCAGATTCGCCATTTTCGCCTCCTGAATGTCGATGTTTATGCAGGATTGCCGTTCGCCGTAAATGTCCACGCTGCTCACGCCGTCAATATCCAGAACGGTACGCCTGACCAACTGGGCATAATCCATCATCTCTTGATAACCGAACCCGTCCGAAGTCATCGCATAAAACATACCGTACACATCCCCGAAATCATCGAACACCATAGACGGTTGTGCACCCTCCGGCAACTGGCTCTGAACGTTGGCAACCTTCCTGCGCAGGATGTCCCAATTCTGTTGCAATTCAGTGGCGGGCACGGTGCTTCCCAGTTCCACCAGGATATAAGAAACATCATTCATCGACCGGGATTCCACGTGGTCCAGGTCGCCCATAGAACGGATAGACTTCTCCAAGACATCGGTCACTTCAAGTTCCACCTGCCAGGCTGATGCACCCGGATAAGCCGTGACCACCATAGCCTGCTTCACCGTAATGGCAGGGTCTTCCAATTTGCTCATCGTAAAAAACGCATACACGCCTCCAACGACCAGCACAAAGACGAAAAAGTACACCAAAGCCTTATTCCGCAAGGCATATTCTGTAAAATTCATAGCATTTCGAGTTTGTTCACAACAATTGACCGACATTGGAGGCAGGAACCGGAGGCAGAGGCCGCACCTTCTGCCCGTCCTTTAAATTATGGACGCCTGCGGAAACGACAACTTGTCCCGGTTGCAAATCGGATTTCACCAGCACGAAACCGTCCTTGTGGATTTGTTCCACTTGAACCTCCCGTTTCCGAATCGTCCGGTTTGGCTCGTCGAACAGCCATACATACGATTTGCCGTCCTGTTGAAACAAGGAAGCTACCGGAAGCATCGCAAGACCTCCCGCC
The DNA here is from genome assembly GCA_947176455.1 of uncultured Odoribacter sp. Lineage (GTDB taxonomy): Bacteria > Bacteroidota > Bacteroidia > Bacteroidales > Marinifilaceae > Odoribacter. The sequence continues at coordinate 8,862 of CAMWQQ010000011.1, forward strand.
CCTGGGCGGAAACCAATCGTCACCGTAACACTCATGCCTGCTGCCAGTCCCTTCACCGCATCCTGTTTCAACCGGAAACGGACATTAAACAACTGATTGTAATTGGCTCCTTGGCTCACATCTATCAACTCCAGAGGCAACCGCACTCCGGGGAAAGCATCCGCAACGGCATAAAAACCGGAAAAATCCTCCCGGCGGATAAAATCACTTGCCGGTATGTCCACATCCACCTCGAAATAACGGTCGTTAATCATCGACAGCACCGGCGTGCCCTGATTGACAATCTCGGGCGCACTGAAATACTTGTTTTGGACATACCCGTCAAAAGGCGCTTTCAGGCGAGTATCGTCCAACGCATTCCGGTTGGCGTGATACAACGCCGTCACCCTTTTTTTGGCGGCGACCGCCTTGTCGTACTCATTGACCGACACGCTTCCCCGTTGATACAGTTCTATAATCCGGTCCGCCTCTCCTTTCACCTGCTCGTACTCGGCAGCAGTCGCATCATATTGCAACTGGTAGTCGCGAGGGTCCAATTCCGCCAGCAACTGTCCTTTCTTCACCGGTTGCCCTTCGCTAACATACACCTTCTTCAAGGGTCCGGCAACCCGGAAAGCGAGTTTCACGTCTTCGGCCGCCTTGACCTTTCCCGGATAAGTGACAGACGACTCCCCGCCATACGCCACCACCTCGGCGGTTTTGACCAACTGCGGAATGCTCAGAACCGACGACGACTTTCGACAACCGCCACTTCCCAGCATCAGCAATACGGCAATGCCTGTCCATACTATCTTTTTACGACTTTTCATTTCCTTTCTCATATCATTTTTACTTTTTGAATTTTTTCCGCCAAGTCTTAATATATACTTAAAAGAGCGAACACTTGTTTCAAACGAAACGTGAATTTTGAAGAGAAAAATAGGACCAATGAATCCGATAGCAAAGTGTCATACAGATAGGTTACTTTTACTATATTTGTCAAATCAAAGAGAAAAAAGCAATCACAGTATTTCATACTGACCGAGAAAACTATGCCTCCAAAAAAGAACCAGCAACTAAAGGAGCGTCCTCCGATAGTTGCTGCTTATCTGCGGGTGAGCACAGATAAGCAGACCATTCTGAATCAAAAAAGCGAAATCATAAATTTCTGTCGCAGGCAGGATTTGAAAATCACGACGTGGTGTACGGAAACCGTCAGCGGTACAAAAAAAGAAAGCGAAAGGGAGCTGGGCAGTCTACTCAAAAAATTACAATGCGGAGACTACTTGATTATCACTGAAGTATCACGACTCAGTCGCAAGATGATAAACATTATGAATATCATCCACCAGTCGATTGAGAAAGGCGTCACCATTTACAGCATCAAGGAAGGCTATAAATTCGACTCGTCTATCAACAGCCAGGTCTTGGCTTTTGCCTTCGGACTGTGCGCTGAAATCGAGCGCACTCTGATTTCCCAACGCACCCGCGAAGCCCTCGCCCGCCGGAGGGCACAGGGAATCAAGCTGGGACGCCCCAAAGGAAGCCTGCGCACCGGCAAGCTGTTCCAGCATAAAAAGGAAATTTCGGATATGCGCAGGGAAGGACTGTCCTTCCAAAAAATCGCCGAACACTACAACGTTTCTCCGGAAACCGTCCGCCTGTTCTGCCTCAAAGCTTCTGTCAAAAAAATGAAGAAATAACTACCGTTTTCTCAACTGAAATCCATACAACACACAAGCCAGCACAAAATACACCGTTGCCAAAATCCAAAGAGCGACATACTCCGGAAGCACATCCCTCAACGTCGCTCCCATATTGTTCATTTTAACGAAACCGTCAATGCCGTGAGTGGACGGGAAAATCTTGGAGAACGTAATCCAATAACTCGGAATGCCTTCCCTGGGCCAGGATATGCCGGAAATGAACATCAACGGCACGGAGGTAAACACGAACAACAGGAAAGGTTGCTCCCTCTCTTTGCTCAGGAAAGAGCCCGATATGGCAAAGAACGTACAGGCAAGCAGAAAAGGGAACAAAAACAGCATCAGTTCCGCCTTGCCAGCAATCTGAGTAAGGTTAAACATCCGGGGCACGATGAAAAGCACCCAATAGGCCATAACGAAATAAACCAGCAGATAAAGACAGGCTTTTCCCGTTACGATGCACCAAGGACGGCGATAATGCCGGTTTGCCGGAATCATCCGACCGTATCGGTTCCGGTCGCGCGCCGTACCGGCAATCGTACCGACACCCAACAGCAAAGATTGCTGAATAACCAGTATCAAAACGGCAGGCATAATGAAAGAAGCGAAACCGCCTTGGGGATTGAATAGTTTCACCTCGGAAACCGTCACCGGCGAAGCCTTGATGCTTTCCTGAATCCGGGAAGCGTAATCCATTCCCTGCACCTGTATCTGCTTGCCCATAGCCAGGGACACATCGCTGGCGGCCTGCGCCAATGCCTTGTAATTGAGCAAAGCCCCCATATTGCAAAACAAAGAAACGTGCGCCTGAATGCCCCGGTTGATGTCCTTGCTGAAATCCGCCGGAATCTCCAGGATGCCGTAAACCGCCTTCCGGTTCATCAACTCCTTGGCTTCCTCCAAATCCCGACAATGGGCGACAATATCCACCAAAGGCGTCGCATCCCACATACTCAGAAATTCCCGGCTCAACGGAGTGCGGGCATTGTCGATGACGGCAACCGGCACTTCACGGACCACTTCACAGCTGTACACGTAAGTATAGACGAGCGGATACCCCAGGGTAAGAAAAACAAAAAAAGTAATCACTGCATAATCCCTGAATACAGTATAAAACTCCCGGCGGAATATGTAAAAAATATCTCTCAACATCTGATTCAATTTTCATTTACGGCAAATACCGATTTTCGCTCAAATCCGTTTTCAATCTTGACAAAACCAGCACGGGCAACACGGCGAACAACGCCAGCATCACATAAGGTTGCCACGAAAAATACAAAGGCACGCCGTTCAAAGCCTGATCCACATACAACAGATAATAATGGCGTACTGGGAACAAATAACACAACACCTGTATCAACGAGGGCATCGAAGTTGCCGGAAAAGTAAAACCGCTGACCGCAAAGGACAACACCCCCCACAAGGCACAGGCACTCAGCGCAAGCCGATTCCTTCGGGTCGCACCGGTCACGAACACGGCAAACCCTTGGGCAGCAAGCACCAAAAGGACCATAGCCAAAAACATCGGGAAGAAACCGCTGTTCAAAGGGAAAGCCATATAGCCGTACAGGACGGAAAGATACAACAATCCCGTCACCAAGAAGATAGCTGTCTGGGGCAACAGCTTGCCCAACAATGCCACGGACACCGAACCGTTTGCCAGTCTCAACCATTCGTCCGCCGTCCGCTCCTTCATCTCCTGCCCGATGCCGTATGTGGCGGTAAACATAGCGAACATAAACACGAACGCCGGCATCAATACGCTTGCCAGATAAATGGCATAACTAATCCAAGGATTATTCAGCGGATGCGTATCCACGGAAACGGGCATCAGCCTCGCCTGCAACTGCGGACCGCCCTGTCCCCGCGCCAATAGCAACGTCTGTTGCACGGCACCGTTAGCCAGCACGGCTTGCAAACGCATATCTTTATAGACCAGGGAAGCGGGCAACAAATAAGTATCGTTGGTATAAAACGAAATCACAGGCTGTCCGGCAGCAGACACCTCCTGCCGGAAATCCCGGGGAATATGAAAGATGCCATAGATCTCCCCCCGTTGCATCGCCTTGCGGGCTTCGGAGAAATCAGCCGTCCGGGAAACGACTTCCGTCTGTGCAATCGCATCCAACGAACGGGACAACTGCCGGGACAAAGCCGTGTTGTCCTCATCGACAACAGCAATCGGCAATTTCACAGGCAAGCCCTGCTTCAGCAAATCCGCAAAAAAAACAAAGCAAAACGCCGGAGCCAATATCATCATAAACCAATAAATCTTCCGGTCGGCAAGCCGCCGAAATTCCCGCTTCATCAACGCCGGCAATCCGTTTATTGAATTCATATTTTTCTTTTAATTTCTTACTTTTTTCAGGATACTCATCCCCGGACGCAACCCGTCCACTTTTTCCAGCGGTCTGGCTTTCACCCGAAATGTCTTCACGTCATAGCCTCCGGTGGTCTTCGTCGCTCTCCAAGCGGCATAACTGCCCATATCTTTCAGATAGGTCACTTTCCATTCCACCTCCCTGTTTCCCAACGCCGGAACGACCGCCTTGAACGTTTCCCCCATTTTAAAACCCTCCAACTGGTCTTCCCGGACATTAAAGGAAGCCCACATATTTGACAAGTCAAGAATATCCATTACCGGCGCACCCGTACCGACCAGCTCGCCCACTTTGGGATAGCATTCGGACACTTCGCCGTCAATCGGAGAAACGAGATAAGTCTCCTTCACATAAGCCGCCACCTCCGCAACAGCTCCTTTAGCACGGTTCAACTGGGCTTCTGCAGCCTGCTTGTCCTCCCGTTGCGCTCCGTTCTTCGCCATTTCATACTGGGCTTTAGCCGCCTGCTCGGTAGCCTGCATCGCCTTATAATTGGCCTCCGCCTCATCTCTCTTTTGTGCCGGAACGACCTCGTTTTCATACAGTTTCTGCACCCGGTCGAACGTTTTTTGGGCGACCTCCGCAGCCGCTTTCGCTTTCTGCCAGGTCTGGTAGGTCATCACAATCTGTTCCGAGCGAGTACCCCTTTCCGCCTTTTGGTTCAATGCCTCTGCGGCAGCCTCTGCCGCCTCCGCCTGGCTGTATTTCGCCAGCACTTCGGGACTGTCCAGAATAGCAACGGTATCTCCCCGACGCACCCGGGCGCCTTCGCCGAACATAAATTTCTCGATTCTGCCGGGCACCTTACCGGAAACACGTACTTCCGTCGCCTCAGCTTCGCCCTGTATGTATTCGGGAGCCGGCTCCCGGAAAATAAAACCGAACACGGCTACCAGCAATACCAAAACAACGATGCCGGCAAATGTCACTAATTTTCCACTAACTTTTTCCATATCATTTTAATATAACAGATTACATTTCAATTTATTTTCCCAACACCCCGTAAGCCTTCTGCAAATACACCTCGCACAACTTCATTTCTATCCGGGAATCAATCACGTCCGAATGAGCGGACAGCCAAGCCGTCTGTGCTTCCAACACGTTAGATACGGGAATGGTGCCCTCCTGGAATCCAAGACAGGCGTATTTCAGATTTTCATCGGCTTTCTCCCGATTGGATTCCGCCACCTGCATTTTCCGTGCCGCTTCCTTGATTTTAAACTGCGCCTGGTTCACCTGCAACTCTATCTGCTCCTTGGCTTCCTGCAACCGGAAATTCATTATTTCCGTCTCGGCACGGGCGCTACGGACGGTTTTCCGGGCGGCACCCCAGTGAAAGAGGGGAGCCTTCACACCGACACCCACGCTCCACATACCGTCCAGTTTCGTACTGATTCCGTCAAAAAACGAAGGAGTCATCGCAATGTAATTCGCCATAAAAGCCACCGTCGGCAAATAAGCGGAACGAGCAATCTTCTCCTTTTCCCGGTAAATGTCGGTAGCCAAAGCGAGACGGCTGATTTCCGGACGGTTATCGTACACCTGTTCGATGCCCGGAGCCGAAGTTTCGGAAACCGGCAGGGCATTCAACAGTTCCTCTTTCAAGACGTAAACGGTGTCCAACGGCAAACCGCAAATCCGGTTCAGTGCCATACGAGACAACGCCAAACCGTCTTCCACCCGCAACAAGGTCATTTCCGCCTGGTTCAACTTTACCTTTACCGACAACATATCCGCCTTGGTGGACATTCCGGTCTCATACAGTACTTCGACATCCCGCGTGAATTTTTTCAGGGTCTCCACAAACTTTTCAGCCAGATTCCGACGGTTTGCCAGGGAAACAATCTGCCAATAAGCCTCATCCGTTTCCTGAATGACCTGCTGTAACTCCTGCTCGCGTCCCGCTTCCGCCAATTTCTCGGACAAACCCGCCAATTGGTTGTATGCCCGGATTTTTCCACCCATATAAACGGGTTGCGTCAATCCGACTTGCAGAAGAGCCGTATTCCGGTCATCCACCGTCATCGCCTCCTTCGGCAATAAGGCATAATCCTTCGGCAACGGTTTGCCGTCCGGCGAGAGCATCACTTGATCCGGACGCAAAGTCCATTTCCCGTCGGCACCCACCGTTCCCACCGGCAAATAGGCGTCCTCCGAAAGCAGGTTGATTTCCTTCTGATTACGCATATAGACGCCCATAGCATCCACTCCGGGAAGATACTTGGTAAACGCCTCCTGCCGTTTGGCTTTCGCGCTCTTGATTTGCTCGTCCGCCATTTTCAGCTTCTTGTTGTTTTCCAGCGCCAGTCGCCGGCATTCCTCCAGGCTCACCGCCTGCTGTCCAGAAACCGCCAACGCTCCGCTCAACCCGAGCAACATTACAATTAGTCTCTTCATTTTATCTCATCCTTTATTTGGTTAAACGCACATTCATTTATACTTTTCGGTATGTTTTGCCGTCAAAAATCATCCCCCTGTTGCCAAGGAATACAACTGTTCGTATTGCGACCGGACGGCAGACAAAGCATACGCCGATTCCCGGTGCATAATCAAATCGTTGATGACCCCCACCCCGATGTTCAGCAGATTTTTCGCCAACACCGAAGTATCGACATCGTTCCTCAACTCCCCCGCCCGTTTCGCGCCGTGAATCAACTGTTCCAGCTTGGACAGCCGGAGCATCTTCGATGCAAGTACCACCTCTTTCAATTCCGGAAATACGGCGATGACCTCCACAATCAAGGACAGGCACAACACCTCGGGAATCTCTGAACTGAACGTCCGCCCTGTATAGTTGTCGATGCCTTCCAGATTCCGAATCGTCAAATCGACATACTCCCGAAGCGTCGAGATGCGGTCAAATTCCTCGGTCCTCCGCCTGTTCTGCAACGCATAATAGGTATGGATTCCCTCCTTCAGCACCTCTTCTTTCCCGGAGAAATGGTAATAGAACGTCCCCCGGGTAATTCCAGCGGAATGCTCTATATCACTAAGCCGCACCGCCTTGAATCCCTTTTTCAAGAACAAGAGAAATGCCTTTTCGATAATATGCCGCCTCGTATCATTCATTCTTTATCAACAAATAATATTGCTCGAACTGCATACGCATATCGGAAAACACGAAACGCATATTTTCGCTGCCCAGCTCGATGTTCAACATACTCGTCGCCACCGACATCAAATTGCGCGCCAGCACCGAAGTGTCCAACGTCGCCTTGATTTCTCCCGTCTGCTTGGCTTTCAATATCATAAACTCCCAACGGGACAAACGCCCCCGGGACAACTCGTCGATACATTTCCGGTACTCCGGGAAAAGCGGGGCGACCTCCAGAATCAACTGGAAAAAAGCGGCTTCGATGATAAAGAAATCAAACAACTCCTGCAATCTCGTAGCATTCCGCTCCTTGCGCTCCACAACGACACGGATATACTCCTTCAATGAACCGACCTGCAAAAACTCCTCCTCGCTCATTTCGCTGCTCACCGACAAGTATTTCTCAATCCCTGCCTTCAACATCTCTTCCTTGTTCCGGAAATAGTAATAAAAAGCCCCCTTCGTCAAACCGGTGGCTTTTTCCAAGTCCTTCAACGAACAAGCCTTGTACCCCTTGTTCAAAAACTGGAAGAAAGATTTGTTCACTATTTCATCCTTCAAGTCGAACATATTTTTATACTTTTCGGTATGCAAAATTACAAAAACTTTTCATACCTGTTCGCATCCGGAGAAAAAATCCGCTCACCCTTTCCGGTTGCGTCCGATGCGGTCGATAATCACGGCTATCGCCCCGTCACCGGTGACATTGGTTGCCGTACCGAAACTATCCATAGCAATGTAGAGGGCAATCATCAACCCCTGGGCGGTCTCGTCAAAACCCAGCATCGATTGCAACAACCCCAAGGCTGCCATAATGGCTCCGCCGGGAACACCCGGAGCGGCAACCATAGCGATGCCCAGCATCATAATGAATCCGGCAAACTGCCCGAAATGAATATCCAACCCCGACATAAACATAATCGCCATAGAACACGCCACAATCTTCATCGTGCTTCCCGACAAATGAATCGTGGCGCACAAAGGGATCACGAAACCCGCCAAGTCCGGACGCACCCCGTTTTTGACGGTCTGCTCCAAAGTCACCGGAATCGTCGCCGCCGATGACTGGGTACCCAATGCCGTCACATAAGCAGGCAACATATTCCGGAACAACCGGAACGGATTTTTCTTCCCAATCGTGCCGGCGATAAAGAACTGGATAAACAAAAGCACCACCGTCATCACGAAGATGACCACGATGATTTTCAGGAATACGCCGATAACTCCGGCAATCTGCCCCGCATTCGCCATATTCAGGAAAATGCCGAATATATATAGTGGCAACAAAGGAATGATGACCGACAAGATGACTTTATTGATGATTTCCTTAAAATCCTCCATACCCCGCTTTAAATATTCCCCGTCGATAACCGACATCCCCAAACCCAGCGTAAACGCCAGAATCAACGAGGTCATCACCTCCATTAAAGGAGGCATATCCACCGTGAAATAGGGCTTCAAGGCAACGGCATCCTGGGCGACCACCGCCATATTGTCCTCCGCGCCCAACAGCCAGGGATAGATACCGTCACACGTGAAATAAGTGAAGAAACCGGTAAACAAAGTAAAGCCGTAAGCCAAAGCGGCGGTCAGCAAAAGCAAGCGTCCCGCCCCCTTTCCCAAATCAGCAATTCCGGGAGCCACCAACCCCAAAATCAAGAGGGGAATGACAAAGCCCAGAAAGTTGCCGAACAAGGAGTTGACGGTCAAAAATATCCGAACCAGCCAGTCCGGAAAAAACAATCCGCACACAATGCCCAACGCAATGGCTATCAAAATTTTGGGCAATAAGCCCCATTTTAATCTTTTCATAAACATTTCTCTTTCAAACATTTTCAAGGCTACAATGTTACAATAAAAAAAGCATGCCCAAAAGCCCGGAGCTAAAATTTTTCAGAACAGGACAAATTATTCCAATAATTATTCATACCTTAATCTCGGTTTAAACAATAGCAATATAGGTCATAAAAAATCACATACTATGGAAACAAAAGCAGCTTTGGACTTGCTCGATTTCATTCACGAAAGTCCGACCAATTATCACGCAGTGCTAAGCATCAAACAACGGTTGCTAGCCAACGGCTTTAAGCAACTTTTCTCAGGCGAAGCGTGGCACATCGAGCACGGAGGAAAGTACTTCGTCACCAAGAACCACTCTTCTTTGTTTGCCTTTGTTCCGGGCAACGGCAATCTGGCGGAGGAGGGGTTCAAATTAATCTGCGCCCACAGCGATTCTCCCACGTTCCGGATAAAACCCAATGCGGAGATGTTGGTAGGAGGCAAATACCTGAAACTGAACACGGAAGTGTACGGTGGACCGATTATGTACACTTGGTTCGACCGACCGCTGTCTATGGCAGGACGGGTTATGGTCAAAAGCGAAAAACCGCTGAAACCGGCTACCCGCTTCATCAACTTCGACCGTCCCCTGCTGGAAATCCCCCACATCGCCATACATTTCAACCGGGCAGTGAACGACCAAGGCAATCCGCTGAGCAAGCAAAGGGATATGCTGCCGGTTCTGGGCGTCATCAACGATACCTTTGAAAAAAACAATTTCCTGCTGAAACTGATTGCCAAGGAACTGCAAATGGCAGAAGAAGACATCCTGGACTTCGACCTGACCCTGTATGAATACGGCAAAGGCTCCTTGGTGGGCTTAAACAACGAATTCATTTCTTCGGGTCGTCTGGACGATTTGGCAATGGCGCACGCCGGCATGACCGCCCTGCTGGATTCCAAGCCCTGCAACAAGACAAAAGTACTGGCTATCTTTGACAACGAGGAAGTGGGAAGTGGCACGAAACAAGGGGCCGCATCGCCCATTCTGCGCACCATTCTGGAACGCATCGTTTTCAATCAGGGAGGCAACGCCGAGGACCTCTACCGGGCAATTCACAACTCGTTTATGATTTCAGCCGATATGGCGCACGCCCTGCATCCGAATTACCCGGAGAAACACGACCCGACCAATCACCCCATCATCAATCACGGTCCGGTGATTAAAATCAATGCCAATCAAAAGTACGTCACCGACGGCGATTCGGCTGCCGTATTTGCCACGATATGCCAAATGGCAGGAGTGCCTTTCCAGACCTTCGTCAACCATTCGGATATGGCAGGAGGCTCCACCCTCGGCAACATCCTGCTGACCCAAATGGAAATGCGAGGCGTGGACATCGGCAACCCGATGTGGGCGATGCACTCCGTCCGGGAAACCTCCGGCACCCTCGACCAGGAATACGTCATCAAGGCTTTTACGACATTCTACAACATCTAAAGCCAT
>CAMWQQ010000012.1 GCA_947176455.1 uncultured Odoribacter sp.
CCCCAAGGCAATAGAAAAGGATATTTGGGTGACAGGGATTCTTCAAGCGGTTTAGACCTTGCCGTATGCGGATAAGCTGGTTTTCAAAGGCGGATCATCCTTGAGCAAGGTATGGAATTTGATTTCCAGGTTCTCGGAAGACATCGACCTTGCCATTGACCGAAGCGTTTTCGGTCTGGAAGGCGACCTGACCAAAAAACAACTGAAGAAACTGCGCAAGGCATCATCGCTGTTTGTCAAGGAGGTCTTTGCCACGGATTTGCAGGGAATCGTCAATGAAAAAGGACTGTCCAACCATTGCACAATAACGCCAGAGCCGGACGGCGAAGGGGATGCGACTTATCCGGAACCACGCAAGGTGCATATAGCTTACGAATCGGTCTTTGAGAATACCGGTCCAGATTATCTACAATCCGAAGTATTGTTGGAAATTGGCGCAAGGTCGTTGTTCGAGCCTACCGCCAAGGCACAAGTAAAGTCTTTGGTAAGTGAAAATTCTTCGATAGATACTACTGTTGCGGATGTGGATATCATCTCGTCCGTACCAGAAAAGACCTTTTTGGAAAAGTCATTCCTGCTTCACGAGTTGTTTACCACCAACGGTTGCCGCAATGCAAACCGCCAATCGCGCCATCTTTACGATCTGATGAAAATGATGGACGAGCCGTTTGCGCAAAAAGCCGTCAGCGATGACGAATTATGGAGCGCCATCCACCACCATAGAGAACTGTTCACTTCTATCAAGGATGTGGACTATCGCCCGACATACGCAAACGCATCGTCCTGTTGCCTCCCCAAGAGGTGCTGAAAGTATGGCAAGATGACTACAAGGCCATGCAAGAGTCCATGATATACGGTGAACATTTTACATTCGAGCAACTAATCTCGAGAATAGAGGAGTTGCAGGCACGATTCCGTTCAATTTGATTTTAGGTTTACGGTGAATGCAAGGGGCTTGCTCCTGCTCTTCCTTATCACAAGTAACCATAAAACATGGAATATTTTGAAATATAACACTCTTTAAAAATTCACATTGAAACTATTTTCCGACCAATGCCCCTACTTGACCACAAAACTGAATTTATCTATAAGATAAAGCCAGATAAATTCAGATCTGTGGTTTTTATTTTACGGCCACAAGACTACAAAACCTCAAAGCTGAATTTAAGTCGTTAAAAAACATAGATAATTTCAGATTTGTGGTTTTTATTCTTGTCCATTCAATCGCAAGTGATTATTTTTGCATCAAAACCAAAGGTATGAACAAACTTATCGGACGCGACAAAGAATATACAGAACTAAAGCGATGTCTGAACTCAGACAGATCGGAATTGATCATAGTTCACGGCAGACGACGCATTGGGAAAACTTTTCTGATTGAAGAATTTTTCAATCAACAATTTGATTTCAAATACGTCGGTGCACACGGCATGGACACTCGTCGACAGTTGAACAACTTTTTAAAAGTGCTGAACAGCTATTCCGCCAAGCAGTTTAATCGTCTACGCAACTGGGATGAGGCTTTTTATGCCCTTGAAGAATATTTGTCAACCTTACCCGCAAACCGCAAACGAGTTGTATTCATAGATGAAATGCCCTGGATGGATTCCGGGCGCTCTATCTTTGTATCTGCACTTGAAAATTTCTGGAACGGATGGGCAATGTCTCAGCGCAACATTATGCTTATCGCTACTGGCTCTGCAACCTCATGGATGAAAGACAAGATTGTTGCAAACAAAGGTGGTCTTCATGCCAGAATAACCTGCAATCTGCATTTGGATCCATTCACTCTGAACGAGACAGAACAATACCTTGCCAGCAGAGGAATCGAATGGGATCGTTATCAACTAACGCAAACATATATGGTACTTGGAGGAGTGCCATTTTATTACAGCCTTATTGAACCCGAATTGAGTTTTACCCAAAATGTCGACCGGTTATTTTTTAATGAGGGTGCACTTTTGAAACTGGAATTCAATGAACTGTATCACGCCCTTTTTGACCATGCGGATTTATATACAGCCATTGTGGAATTGCTCAGCAAACATGAGTCGGGAATGACAAGCAAGGATATACTCCAGTCGCTTTCTTCCAAAAGCAGCAATATTGTCAAAGCACTCAAGAACCTTGAACGTTCTGATATGATAGAGAAATGGCTACAATATGGCAATAAACGTCGCGGAGCCGTTTACAGACTGACGGATTTCTTTTCGCTGTTCTATTTCAGATTCCTTGCCGATAATCTTTCGCACGATGATGAGTGGTGGAACAATCATCGTGATTCAGGTCGTATTTTTGACTGGATGGGCAACAGTTTTGAGCTTGTCTGCATGAGACATCACAAACAAATTAAAGCGGCACTGGGAATAAAAGGTATTGCAACATCATTGTCCTCATGGCAAATCAAGCCCAATAAAGAAGAAGGAACCCCTGGAGGGCAAATAGACATGATCATCGAACGCGCCGACCGCATCGTGCATCTGTGTGAGATGAAATTCAGCATTGGAGCATACCATATCAAAGCCGAATATGAACGTCAATTACGCGAGCGTTCAAACTTGTTCAAAGAAATGACAAAAACCAACAAGACTTTAGTTCATACCTTTATCACAACGTATGGCGTTGCCAATGTCAGAAACAAAAGCATTGTTCATAGCGAAGTAACAATGGATGACCTTTTTAATTCCTGATATACAGATTAATAGAAAACAACACTGTTTTACCAAGTAGATAGGATTTCTCATAACTTTATTATAAATTCCCAATTGCCGTCTTTGTCCGAACCGATACGATGTATCACCGTTCCGTTCAACTTCTTAATATGTCGGGCAACGGTGGCACGACCGATACCCAACACTTGTGCATACTCGTCGTAAGTATATTCGGGATGCTCTTTGATGACAGCGATAAGCCGGGAAGCGGTATCATTCAGTTTTACAGTATCATTTACAGTATCATTCAGCGTCTTTTGATACTGTAAAATCCGGCTCTCCAGATTAGCGATATGCTGCGCCATCATTACTTCCTGAATAATGACGCTGTTCTCATTCTCACGGCTATCTATCAACGCCTGCATGTATTCTCCTTTTGCCTCTTTCGTGACAAAGGACGGGATAAGCCCCAACTGTCGTTGTATCATATTCATCAGCAGTCGCGTGGTACGACCATTGCCGTCAACCCAAGGATGAATGGTGACCAGACGGAAATGGGCTTCAAAACTCAGCCGATAACAGGCTACCACATCGTTTTTGTCAACAGATGCCATTGCCTGATTCAGCCACGCACAGAAATCAGCAGTTGCTTGGGGTACTTTCTGAAAAGCCAAATAGCTTTTTCCACCGATACCGGCACTCACATTGCAACGACGCAGTTCGCCTTTGGAAGAATCGAATGTTCCGCCTAATGCAGAATATTCCGAACCGGTACGTCGCATCACCCTGGCAGACAGTTCGCACAAGAAATCGACAGTATAGGGTGTCTGAGTCTTTGTCCATTCAAAGCCAAAAAGATAGGCGTTTTTAAGGTCCACGTTCATCAGCTGCTCCGTGAGACTTCTTCCTTTGGCAGCAACACCCTCGTCAAACAGCAACTGGTTTTCCACCTCGGTGACGGTTGAGCCTTCAATGGCAGTGGAGTGCGTGATAAGCGAATACAGGTAAAATTTGTCGTAATCCACCTGTTGCTCTATCCCCGAAGTGGTATATCGGTTAATCGTGTCTATTAGCTTTTTATCTATCTCTTTCATTGTACCGTCTTTTAGAAGAAATAATACTGCGTACAGAATAGGTATGTGCTTACCTGCTTTTTCCGGTCATAGACAACTCTCGTCGTAGGATATTTCATTTTTCTTTGATTTGGTATCACAACGGGGTTCACATTGGTATCACAAAAATATAAACAATGAGACAATTATGAGACAAGATGAGACAACAAAATACGGATTGTTGAAAAAGTGGTTAAATCCTATCAAGTCAGCGTAATACGCTGTTTATAAATAAAAAAAATCGACCTCTCTCGAAGTCGATTCCTGTGATCCAGCTGGGATTCTCCCACATCATACAGATTGTCTGATAATCAGTATTTTCAAATAGCAATACTTCCGCTCTCCACCGATTTAACAACGAGCAGATTTCTGTATTCCACATTGTTGCCATTCAGCTTTCTTGGATACAAAAGTAATAATAAAACAAGACATATTGAAATATATCGCTCTTTAAAAGTTTACCTCGGAACTATTTTCCGACCCATGCCCCTACCTTACCACAAAACTGAATTTAAGTCATTTAAAAACATAGATAATTTCAGATTTATGGTTTTGACTCTGTTCATTCAATCGCAGGTCGCTGATGAAAAGAGAGAACTGTACTAGCGAGGAGAAAGGAAACTAAAACAGGAAATAGAAACAAAATCATCCACTTGTTTGGGCAACGGGGGTAAAACGTCATACTTTTGCAATAGAATAATATCGTAAGAAAATGTGTTTTTTACGACCAAACACAAACTACAACAACAAAGCAAGACATTGATAATAAAATACTCACTACCATAAATAGAAAAAAGCACGGAGCCATACTATTTGCAAGTAATTTTGCGGATACGGGAGAGCAAAAGACCATCAACAAGATTTTTGAGCATATCACATATATTCAAGCAAGTTAAATCTTATATTTGGAGTATTGTTTCCTTAACTTCACCTGCATCTCGGCAATCATACTGATTTGTACATCAAGAATATTCGCCAACTCTCTATATAAATCTACTATTTTATCCTGTATCTCCTTCAATTCTTCCGCCTCCTCGGCAACTCCTCTATCCCTTAATTCTGAAGCTTGTAGCCCCAACCTGCCTATCTCCGTTATTACATCATTCATATCTTGATTAACCTGAAAAGCATTATACCTCTTCTCTATTTCAGAAAAGTCATCATACAAATAAAACGGATTTAATCTAAAAGCAGTCTCTCCAAATAATTTATTTGCCTGATTTGTTGACCTTGTAAATTTCTCCACTGTGACAGGATTATATTTTTCATTGATTTCATCACAAGCCATTTGCATCATTCTATAACAATCAGCATCCTCTTGCAACCACGACATTGCTTTTTCTGCAGCGTCAGTCCGTCGTTGAAAAACAAGTTTTTTCATTTCCAATCTCGAAACATACCTTTGTTTGCAGAAATCAATAACCGCCGTAATCAAAAGCGTAACTGCAGAACCAACAACTCCGGCAATAATCATTTTATATTCTTCCATCATATCAATTATTGTAGTTTTATTTCCATACCCCACTATATTGCGACTACATTTCTCCGTGTGAAACATTCGATAGAAACACAACAAAGATAAACAATTATACATATAATCATGTCAATGCAACAAAGCCAAATAACCGAAAAATAATTGTATGGCATAACAATTCAGTAACGTTTTATTGGCATAAACTGGCAGAATTTATTTTTGGACTTCCGCTTTGTTTTCATAGGCAAATACAAGAATGATTTCATAAACTTCTAATATTTCGAATGGAATATTTTCACAAAGCTAAATCGGGCTTCCAAGAGGAAATACTAAAGTTTTTTTAGGCAGCAAGTTTATGTCGGCGTATTACCTTCTCCGACCACTTGCTCCTCAAAAGCCGGAGAAGGTCGCTCCCGGTGGTCACAATTTATTCACTAGAACAAAATAGGATTGAATTTTCAGGAATCCGCATCTCTTCTCCAACAAGTAACATCTGTTCGGGTAAAGGCTACTCCCAAGTCATACCTCGCATAAAATAGAGACTGATGAATTTATTAACAAATAATGTTAAATCAACGTTTTGCATATCTCCCAAGGCTTGGTATAGTCGCAAATAATTCGTATTTTTGCGACAAAATAAAAATACTATGGCAAGCATAGAGAATAACATTTGGACCGCAATCAAAGCCAAGGGAAGAGGAAATATCTTCTTTTCCTCTGATTTTACGGCATACGGTGAGGTCAAAGCAGTAGGAAAAAGTCTTGAGCGACTGACTGCAAAAGGCAACATTGTTCGTTTGGCAAGAGGCATATACACATACCCTGAGATAGATACAATCTTGGGACTAGGCATACTAATGCCATCGATAGAGCAGATTGCAGAGACTATAGCCCGTAGGGACAAGGCACGTATTGTACCGACTGGCATTTATGCAATGAACAAGTTGGGCATATCCACCCAGGTGCCTATGAACGTAGTTTATCTAACAGACGGAGCACCCCGTAAAGTAAGCCTTGGAAGTGGTCGTTCAATACAATTCAAATACACTACTCCCAAAAATCTCTCATTCACCAATCCGCTTGCGATGTTGGTTACATTCGCTCTAAAAGAGGTTGGACGTGATAATATGACAGAGGATATAACCAAGCAAATCAAGAGCGTGCTGCAGAAAGAAAGCAAAGAAAATATACTGGCAGATGAAGCACTTATGCCAGCATGGATAAGAACTTTTACAAGACGAGCATATGAATGATTATTTTCAACTATCCACACAACAACAGCAAACGGTGCTTATCCAGGCGGCTAATAAGACTGGTTTGCCTGTACAAGCCGTGGAAAAGGACTTATGGGTAACTGTAGTACTACAAATGGTATTCACGTTACCCGTAGCCAATCATCTTGTATTCAAGGGTGGCACATCCCTTAGTAAGGGGTGGAAAGTGATACATCGCTTTTCTGAAGACATTGATTTAGCCATAGACCCGTCCATTTGGGGGTTTAAGGGAGATTTGACGAAAAAACAAATCAAACGGTTGCGCAAAGCTTCGTCTATTTTTGTTAGAGACACACTTTGCCAGTCATTACAAGAAGCGGTTGTTGCAATTGGTATGGAGAAATGGCTTCAAGTTGAAGCTGATCCTGACGGAGAGGGTGATGGGACATACCCAGAGCCAAGAGTGATACACATCCGTTACAAATCCCTTTTCGATGAAGATTTACCTTATCTGCATTCTGAGGTAAAATTGGAAGTTGGTGCTCGCTCATTGATCGAACCTACGGCAGAAACAGTAATAACAAGTGTTTTAGAAGATGAATTGCCAATAAGTACAACCATCAAGCAAGTGAAGATACCTACAGCCTTGGCCGAAAAAACTTTTCTTGAAAAAGCGTTTTTGTTGCATGAACTATTTTCTTCACAATCTCAAAGAGAGGCAAATCGCAAATCTCGTCATCTATATGATTTAGCGCAAATGATGAATACCGACATTGCGACACGAGCAATTGCCAATGATGAGTTATGGAATATTATACATCATCATCGTGAATTGTTCACGAGTATGAGTGGTGTGAACTATACTCCAGACATACGAAAGCGCATAAGATTACTACCCCCCGATGATGTCATTGACAATTGGCGCAATGACTACAGGGATATGCTGTCATCTATGATATACGGTGAAAAAACGACATTCGAGGCATTGCTTGCCAAGATAGAAGAACTAGAAAACATATTTCACAATCATTAATTTTTTTACAATGGACATCAAACAAAAGATAGATACAGCTCAACAGGTTTTAAAAACTGATGGTAATATTATTAAAACACGTGATGATCGTGAACTGATTTTTGTTAACCAAGAAGGGGAAATACAGAATGCTGATGTTTGTAGTTGGCTTCCTGATAAGGGTGATGTGAATAAGAGCATTTATCGCTCACGCATAGAACCTTGGCTAACATCACTTTTCCAGTCTGAACATTTGTCACTGCTTTGTGGATCAGGTATCACCAATGCTATCAGTTTTTTATCTGGAGCAACTGGTGGTACTACAATGGGAACTACAACATTTACCAAGTATAAAGATGAAATAAAAGAAGCAGCCGAGACAACTGCAAAAGTCAGTGGGCGTGGAACTGGTAATATTGAAGACCAAATAAGAACAGCCAATGATTTGCTCCGTGGACTAAAAATTTTGAAGAAAGATAATGATGCTATGGAATTAGCGATGGAACTAAATACAATCATTTCAGAATTTGCAAAGTCCATACTAAAGACAGAGAATAAAATTGCAACAGCTGATGAACAAAAACGAGAGAATGCATATTCTGTGTTAGTTAATTTTCTTCTCAGCTTTGCAAGTCGTACAGGAAATAGAGAAAGGCTGAACATATTCACTACTAATTATGACCGCCTGATAGAGGTGGGTGCCGAATTGGCAGGTATTCATCTGATGGACAGGTTTGTCGGAACTATGATGCCAGTCTTTCGCTCTTCAAGGCTTAATTTGGATATTCACTACAACCCACCAGGTATTAGAGGTGAACCTCGTTATCTGGAAGGTGTCGCACGCTTAGCAAAACTTCATGGATCTATTGATTGGGTACAGAATAATGGAAAGATACGCCGTATCGGACTTCCATTTGGCGCAGACAAGATTGAGCCTTATCTAAAAGCTCCAGGGTTATATGAGGCAGATGCATTAAAACTTATGATTTATCCGAATTCTGCAAAAGATCGTGAAACTGCTGAGTATCCATATGTTGAATTATTTCGTGATTTCGCAGCTTCTATTTGTAGACCCAATAGTACTTTGGTAACTTATGGCTATGGATTTGGGGATGAACATATAAATCGTGTAATTCATGATATGCTCACCATACCTTCAACTCATCTGGTTGTTATTTCATATGACGACCCAATTGGTCGTATCTTACAATTTTATTATGATTCAGCGCATTATGCGCAGATGTCTGTTTTGATTGGGAAAAATTTGGGAGACATTACTAATCTAGCAAATGACTACCTTCCGAAGTCTGCTATAGACAGAACCACTATTCGAATGGCTGAGTTGTTACAACACCGTATGGGAGCTACTTCGGCTTCCCCTGCAACGACATCACCAGCATTAACAAATCCTGCAACTACGATGCCATCCGCTTCAACAGCGCCCATTACTCCAACCACTTCCACAAAATAGTTATGCATACGACACCAATAGAATATCTTGCATCTTTACGTGTAGGTACGGTGGAATATATTTCACCTGATCGAATAGAAGTACAACTTGATATAGAATCCCCAGATAGTGTTGCTTTGAATACAGGAACGCCACGAAATTTTCCACGTATCAATAGCTATGTTATGATACCTATTGATCTTGGCTTTGTTGTTGGACAGGTTTCATGGATAACGATCCAACGCTCTCCTTATCCTAAGCGTAGCGGGTTTCAGGACTTTGGGCTGATAGACTTACCGTTCCCATTAAGAAAAATGGAACTTCAACCTGTAGGAACCCTCTGTGCTACTGAAAATGGATATAAATTTAAGCGAGGCCTTGAGACATTCCCTTCTGTTGGAGATATAGTTATATTACCTACAGAAGATCAATTGCGCTCCATTATTGAATCTGGGGAAAATCGCCGAGTTTGTATTGGAAATAGTCCATTAGTAGGCAATGCAAAGGTGATGATTGATCCAGACCGCCTATTTGGACGTCATCTTGCTGTACTTGGAAATACAGGAAGTGGAAAATCCTGTTCTGTTGCGGGACTTATCCGATGGTCTTTGGAAAGTGCCGAACAGCAAAAAATAGATAAAAATGCTTCAGTAAACAGTCGTTTTATCGTATTAGACCCCAACGGTGAATACAGTAAAGCATTTGCAGACAAGCATGATGCAAATATTTATACCGTGAACGTAGAGTCTAGTGATTGTAAAAAACAACTTGAAGTGCCACTATGGTTATGGAATACCGATGAATGGTGCGGATTTACCAAAGCGTCTCCTAAGACACATAGGACAACTATCGTCCATGCACTAAAAACTGTGAGAAGCGGTATTAATGTGGAAGGTATATCTAAAGAAAAAGAACTTGCAAATTATATTAAAGTTATTTTACAGGCTCTTAATATCAGTGTCAAAGACGGATTGCCCTTTGTGAAAAAGCCCGCATTTGGCTTTCATAACACCTTAGTAAAGTGGGCTAAGGGATTCAAGGCCGAGGAGGAATTTTCAACAAAATTAAAAGAATCACTGATTAATCTAAACTCTAAAATATCAGAATTCTGCACTAATAGATCAGGAAGTGGTTTTATTGATTATACTTATACGAGAGAAGAAATTAATGTATTGATTAGTTTAATGGAGTGTGTCTTTTCCGATGCGGGGGGAAAAGCAGAAGACTTCCTTCCTACTGATGAGGATAGTCCTATACCATTTACCGGAGAAAACTTTGTTCGTTCTATTGAAGCTAATGCGGAAATTCTCAATACTACAGATTATATTGTTACTCTGCTACCTCGCATCAAAACTCTACTGAGCGATGTGCGGGTAAAAAATGTGATTGACAATGAGACTCTAAATTTAGATGATTGGTTGAGTTCCTATATTGGGGCAAACGGTAAAGAGGCATTAACTATCATTGATCTTTCACTTCTACCATCAGATGTCACTAGTATCGTTACAGCAGTTGTTGCAAGAATGATATTTGAAGCCCAACAACGTTATCTCAAGTTAAATAAGCAATGCCTTCCAACAGTATTGGTTATGGAAGAAGCTCATTATTTTGTAAAACGTTATAACGATGATGCAGAAAATATTGGACCAACGACTCAATGCTGCAAAGTATTTGAGAAGATAGCCAGAGAAGGAAGAAAGTTCGGATTAGGATTAGTGTTATCATCACAAAGACCATCGGAATTGTCACCGACTGTTCTATCACAATGTAACTCTTTCCTACTACACCGCATATCCAATGACAGGGACCAAGAATTAGTACATCGATTATTACCAGACAATATGAGAGGTATTCTTCGTGAAATACCATCGTTACCATCTCAACATGCAGTGTTGTTAGGCTGGGCATCCGAGTTGCCGGTTATGGTAAAAATGCGCACACTTCCCAAGTGTCAATGTCCTCAATCAGATGACCCTGATTTTTGGGATGTTTGGACAGGGAACAAAGAACGTAAAATTGATTGGAGTAAGATTGCCAATGAGTGGCAGAATAAAGGAAGTAAAGGTGCAAAGTAAAAGAAAATGAATTATAACGAAATAATAAATCAATTGTTTGAAGGAGATTGTCTCAGGTATTTGAAACAATTTCCTGACAAAAGCATTGATATGGTTCTCTGTGATTTGCCTTATGGTACTACTCAAAACAAATGGGACAGTGTCATTTCTTTAGGTAAGCTATGGAAAGAATATGAAAGAGTGGTGAAAGACAATGGGGCTATTGTGTTGACATCACAAGGATTATTTACAGCTCAATTAATGATGAGCAACCCAAAGATGTTCAAATACAAATGGATATGGGAGAAATCAAAGCCAACAAACTTTCTAAATGCAAAGAAACAACCTCTTCGTAAATATGAAGATGTGTGTGTTTTTTATAAAAAGCAACCTACATACAATCCACAAATGACAAAAGGAGAACCGTATAACAAAGGAATTCGTAAAAATCAACTTAGTGGAAGTTATGGAGATTTTCAACCCGTACATGTACATAGTGATGGCAATCGATATCCAACAGATATTGTATATTTCAAAACTGCAGAAAGCGAAGGTAAGGTTATTCATCCGACACAAAAACCTGTAGAGCTTGGACGATATTTTGTTCGAACATATTCCAAGCCTGGCGATTTGATTCTTGACAACACCTTTGGCAGTGGTTCTTTCTTAGTTGCGGCATTACTTGAAGGAAGAAATTTCGTAGGCATAGAAAAGAATAAGGATGTTGAACTGTTTAAAGAATCTGATATAGATTTTATTGATGAAGCGAAGAAGCGATTACGTGATGCGTGGACTAAAATCGACTCAAATCACAAAACAACAATTACTCTAACTAATATTATAAAAGCATTTGAGAATGAGCGGAATCGATGTAACAATAAAAAAGAATGAGCGTTCTTGGGCGATAGAGTTGATTTCGCAAATTAACTCTATAACGGACAACTATGATCTTATAATAAAAAGAGCAGGTGGGGAAAGTACAATTTCTGCAGGAAAACGAAAAAGGATGTTCCCTGATGTGATTCTCTATAAGGATCGTCAACTTAATACGATTATTCAAGGATGGGAATTAAAAATGCCTGATGTTCCTATAAATGATGAGGCTTTTGTAAGTGATGCACAACGTAAAGCAAGAGCTCTTGACCTAACAAGTTGCGTAATATGGAATTTCACATCTGCCAAGTTTTATATACTT
Source organism: uncultured Odoribacter sp. (assembly GCA_947176455.1). Classification (GTDB taxonomy): domain Bacteria; phylum Bacteroidota; class Bacteroidia; order Bacteroidales; family Marinifilaceae; genus Odoribacter. Next base: position 12,163 of record CAMWQQ010000012.1, read on the forward strand.
AATCCCCAAAGTGATATCTTTGAGGTTGTGCAGACGTGGGAAAATCCTAATATAGTCTGTCGTGATGATGTTGCTAAATACAGATGTGATTGGGAAGCAACACTTCAAAATTTGGTGATTACAGTTAACGACTATCTCGCACATAATAATGTTAAGACAATCTCAATAGGTGAAGTTATATCTCAAAATGCGATTGATATACTCATAAATGAGAACAAAATCCTTGTTGCTGATTTTATAGAGCAAGAGTCTGTAAAAGACACTATTATTTCAGCCGAAATAGCTGCATGGTGGGAAGACGTTAAACAAGAATACACTTTTGATGAGAATGATTGTTATAAGGCATATGCAAAAAATATCATTCTCCATTGGGCATATCGTATTCTTTTTGCACATCTGATAAAGCGTTATCAGAAGGAGGCATACAAAATTGAGAACTTAAATTATGAAAGCACTCCAGAAGAAGCCAATATAATATTCGAAGAGATAACCAACAGATGTGACTTTTACAATATCTTTGCTCCTCTTTTACTAAACAACCTTATCCCAAGTCAAACTTGGGAATCTTTAGTTGAGTTGTCTGATTTTCTAAAATTAAATGGAATTCACACAATCGACCAAACGATGCTTCAAAACATTTTGGAGCGTTGTGTAAATGTTACACGGAGAGAATTTAATGGTCAATTTACGACACCGAAAGTGCTAGCAGAAATTCTTGCTTCAATAACAATTCATAATTGGACTGAAGATTGTTACGACCCATGTTGTGGAACAGGAACTATTGCCAAGGAAATCCTCATAAAGAAGAAAAGCAAGATGGATGTGCATAAAGCTATTGCTACGACATGGGCCTCTGATAAATATCAAGTACCGCTACAGATTGCAAATATTAGCTTAACTGCTAGCGATTCTATTAATGAGGCAAACAGGATATTCCAGAAGAATGCCCTTTCTCTCAAATTGGGCGATGTGATTAATATTGTTGACCCTATTGATGGCAAGAAATTATTACATAACATCCCGCTTTTTGGAGCAGTTTGCTCTAATCTGCCATTTTTATCGTTTGAGACAATACCCACAGAAGATAAATCTTTCATTAAAAGAATTTTGTCAGATTGTAAATTAGATAACAAATCTGATTTAAGCTACTATATAGCTTTACATCTTTCAAGTTTGTTAAAAGAAGGTGGGTATCTTGGTATTATTGTATCCAATTCATGGCTGGGCACAAAATCAGGAGCCTTATTTTACAATGAGATTCAGAAAAAGCTCAATTTACTTCAAGTACATATAAGTGGTGTGGGGCGTTGGTTTCAAAATGCAGATGTTGTTGCAACAATAATGATTCTGCAAAAAGGAAAGTCTCAGACAAACACAAACTTTTTCGTTTGGCGTAAATCTTTATACCAATTTGAATATGATGCTCATGCAAAAGAGTTATTGATAAATAGTTCTTTGCTGAATCGTGTTCTTGATCCACAGATTGCTTCAATTTCAACTTATAGCAATACGGAAATTTCACAATTGCATGACTTTGGGTTGTCATATAATTCACTTTTCCATAATGTTAGTTGGGTGCTTGATATTCAACATAAGTTATGTCCATTAAAAAAGTTCTTTAGGGTATTTCGAGGGAGCAGACGCGGATGGGACAAGTTGTTTTTCCCTGAAAATTATTCTGGCATAGAAGAAGATTTTCTTAAACCTGCGTTATTTAACGCCCGAAATGTTGTTTCACTTGTTACCGAACCGAACAGAAAAGCATTTAGTTGTAGCTGTACTTTAGATAGATTAGAGAAGAATTACCCTGGAGCACATCAACATATAATGAAATTCATCAACGAAAAGAATGGTAAAGGTAAACCATTGACACAAGTACTCAAACGTTCAAATGAAGAATGGTATGAGATGAAGCCGAATGAGATTGCTGACTTATTTACAATGATGAATCCTGATGATAGAATTTTCATCGGCAGATTTGTATCTCCAACTTTTATCAATCAAAGGTTAATTGGATTCAAAACATTAAATCCTTATACTGATATTGAACTTTGTCATGCATTAATGAATAGCCTCTTTATGAAGTTTTTTGTTGAAGCTGTTGGTTTTGGACGTGGGCTTGGCGTATTGGATATTAACAAAGAAAACATCTCCGAATGTCTTATTCTGAATCCAGAATTGCTAACCCAAAGTTCAATTAATAACATCAAGATGCAATTTAATATCGTCTGTAGAAAACCGATTATGACAATCGATGAAGAATTGCGAGATATTGATTGGATCAGATACAACCATATAGTGTTGCAAGCTTTTGAAATTGATGCATATTACGACAAAATTGTAAATTCTTTTACTTCATTACGAAAGGTTAGGAAAACTGTTCGTGAGAATTCGTCAATAGATATAATTCATACTTCGGTAAAGAATTATACAGATTCGAAAGAAAATAACCATTACGATATTAGAATGGTGGCAGAGCCATCACACGAAGATGAAAGATAAAAAAAATGCCAGACGAACTAACCTTGGTGATTTTAGCGTACCTCTCAACGACATAGATTTCATATATGCACGTAGTGTAATTAAGAGAGGCTCTCATAAACAGTCTTTCTCTCCTCCAATGGGAGAAATATAATCAGACCAATAGCATAGCAATTTATAACAACCGTATAGAGTATAGCCCGGATAAATGTACTATATAGACCAATGGGATGCCACTTTCAATGACTCGGGAAGTGGGTGGCAGGCGGTTTCGGTGCACCCGAAACACAAACTTGCTACCTCAAAATTTAAAACCTCCCCGTTTTGAGTTACTCGAAATAATTCCATTCCGACTATCGCCTTAATCTTTACAATTTACGCCATTGTTCAAGGTCACCCCGATACATTTCCAGATGATGTGTTGCAAGATTCTCCAGCAGTCCCGATACGCTCATCCGTCTTGTTCCGAGGGTGCGGACAATCCTGTCCAGCTTGTCGCGGACGCTTCCGCTGATGAATACGGGCTTGCGGTCCTCGATTCGGGGGACTTGCAGGAAAGTGGTGCGGTATTCTTCCAAGGAAAGCCGTCGTTGCCTGTTGCTGATGCGCTTGGTAGGTGTCCCGCTAGAAACAGATACGTTCTGTTCTGTCGGACTTTCCGCTTCTTCGGAATCTTTTATGAAAGAAGACTGGTTCTTGTTCTCTGAAGGCGATTGGGAGAAGGGAAGATACTCCTCCCTTTTTCTGTACTCCCCTGTCGGGAAATAGCTTTCCGGATGAAAGTCCTGATACGCGTCTTCGCTTCCTGCCGATGTTTTTCTTTTCTCTGTCATAATGAATCGTGGTTTAATTGTTTATAGAATGGTCTCGGTATATACTTTCGACCCGTTATCGGGAGCAAAAGAAAGGAAGTCACCGTCATCAGCCAAGCGATTGGAGCCGATGCGTCAATTTTGTCGGCTATTGCTACTAGGGACAAGTATGCTACCGTGCATACATCCCTGATTTACCCAAGTGCGGTCATTACAGACGGGAGGTACACTTGGTACAGTGATTACAGGAAAGATATTGATGACGATAAACGCACGAATAAATATCCCGGAACGAAGCAAACCACTGCCACACCTGTGCCTTATGCTGCCACTTGCTTGGATATGTGTACGGGTATGAGAAAAAACGCTTTATTTCGCAGATGATATGAAAGCAGTATTCACACAAAAACAGAAAAACGTATGGAAGTAATCACGATTGAAAAGAAGACATTCGATGAAATGAGCGAGAAATTTGACCGGTTTGTCAACCGGGTGGAGGAAATCTGCCGGCGATGCGTAGACAAGGACATGGGGGAATGACTGGACTATCAGGACGTGTGCCGGATGCTCAACATCAGTCCCCGGACGTTGCAGACGCTTCGGGACAACGGTACGCTGGCGTACAGCCGGATCAACCAGAAAATCTATTACAAGCCCCAGGACGTGCGACGCATCCTTCCGGTTGTGGAGGAGAGACGAAAAGAAGCGGGATTTAGGAAGAGGACGATTTGAAATAAAGAACCACTGAATCCAGAAGGAATAAAATGACAAACAAATTAAAATTAAACCTAAAAACAAATGCCTATGAACAACGAACTGATAACGGAAAAGAACGAACGGGTCAGTCGCTTTATGGAAAGCCTCGACCGGATGTTGAAAGGAATAGAACGTCTTGCCGCCAGTTGCCGTCCAGGCTTAAACGGGGAACGCTATCTGACGGACAAGGAACTTTCCGCCCGGTTGAAAGTGAGCCGGCGGACATTGCAGGACTACCGGAATGAGGGAAGAATCCCGTATATCCTTTTGGGCGGGAAAATCCTTTACAGGGAAAGCGATATAGAAAAGATGCTGGAAGAAGGGTATCGGGAAGCGTTCCAATGGAGAGGTTAGGAAAGGCTGTCTGATTTTCTTGAGGGAGCGCAGTTCTCCGTCTGACTTCTCCGATGAAGAAGAAAACAGCCTGCCGGATAACATCGTATCGGTGTCCCGTGCAGGCTGTTTTTCTGTTTTCTTTCCGTCGCTTGTTTCCGTTGCCGGATGCCTCTTGGGGCGTGCCGTTGACAGGTGCAAGGTTTTCGGATGGAATACGCTTCGAAGGAGGAAGATTCTATCCGAAACGGCTCTGCTGCCCGACCTTGCACTTCTCAAAAGCTGCATGCCTATCTTTGTAGCCGGATAGCGGGAACAGGCGACGGAAAGAATGAATCTGTCTGTCTAATTGTATATATCTCCTTTATCCCGACCTTGGCGCTTAAAGACTTCCCCGTGTACGATTAAATACACCGGAGGTGCAGGGCATTCTTTATTTCTGAAATATAACCGCTCTATCAGAAACTGCCGGAAGATATGGCTTCCATTGCTTTGAACCCTGAACGAGACAGCAATCACCACTTCAAGGCTGTAAACATCGAAACTGATGCCATTGGGTTGCCGGACATACTTCGCCGTATCAAACTCGCTTAGTTCCTTGTTCCTATAAATGGACTTGATAGTCCTGCGTACATCGCACTCGAACACGCCGAGCAGGTCGGCGATTTCCGGCAGGGTCATCCATATGGGGACGTCCGGCATCGTGACCGTCCCCGGGTCGCTGATTGTTATGATTCCTCGGTTCATACGCTGAATTTTTGACGTAACACATCCATTTCTTCCGCCACTGTCTTGTCCATCAACCTGGCATATATCTTGGTCGTACGGATATCGGAATGCCCCAGCATCTTGGCGATGGATTCCATGGAGACCTTGTTGGCGAGCGCCACGCAGGCAAAGGTATGCCGGGCAACATGCGAGGTGATGGACTTTTTTATTCCGCAAATATCGGCGATTTCCTTCAGGTAGCTGTTCATTCGCTGGTTGGAGGGTACGGGAAAGACGCTTCCTTTCCGAGAACACTCCGGATGCGAGCTGTATTTCTCCACAAGCATCCGTGGGATGTCGAGCAGGGGGATGTTGCACATGTTGTTCGTCTTTTCACGGGGCTTGCGTATCCAGTAGCTACCCGTGTCGTCTCGGGAAATATGGGACGGCGTCAGGTGTTGCACGTCGGTAAATGCCAGCCCAGTCAGGCAACAGAATACAAAGATGTCGCGAACCACCTCCAGACGCGGAATATCAAAATCCTTACCGATGAGCTTGTGTAATTCCTCCTCCGTCAGAAAGTCACGATTGCTCTGCGTCTGGTGGAAACGCATTTCCTGAAAAGGGTCGTCGCTCATCCACTTGTTTGTCAAGGCAAAACGGATTACCTTTTTGAGATTTTTGAGGTATTTGACCGTCGCATTCTGGGCACATCCCTTGCTCACTTTTATGAAGTGTTCAAATTCCAGGACAAAAGCAGGGGTTATTTCCCGTAGCGGAATGTCGGTGCGGTTGTATTTCGTCTGGAGCAGTTCTTCCAGATAGCGGACGGTGCGTTCATACCGGAGGACGGTGCCTTTCACGTAATCCTTCCCCAGCAGTTCTCGATACTTCCGGTTGTGCTCGCGGAAGACCTCCAGAAGCATCTTGGGGACATCGCCCTCTCCGTTGAACCGACGCTTGAGTATTTCGGCGGTAATGGGTTTGCCCGTCTCCAACAACTCCCGATAGAGTTGATAGATTTTAGTGCGGACAACTTCCAAATACTGATTCAGTTCCAAGGTCTTCCGGTCTTTGCCGACAGCGCAGCCTCGTTGGGCGTTCCAGCGTCTTGCATCAACGCTTCGTCCAAGCTGAAGTTCGGCACGCCGACCGTTCATAGTAATGCGCAGTCCGATAGGGGCTTCGCCGTTCTTCAACAATCTTGTCCTTCTGATAAAGAAGAGAATCGAAAAATAGGTTCGTTGCATTGTCATACTTTCCTCCTTTTTTTGTGGGTAAAACTAGGTTTGAAAGCCAAAAACACGACAAGGCAAAATGTTGTAAATCAGCGAATAATTGACAAATTCGGTGGAGTTTTTTGGGGGAGGCTTACTCCACCGATTTCGCAGGTGAAGGATGCCTTGTTTTGCCCCAAACAGAGGAATTGTCCCAAAACAAAAATCCCCGATAACGCTTGATTATCAGGGATTTTCTTTAATTTGCTTCTTCAAAAAGTGATCCAGCTGGGATTCGAACCCAGGACCCCAACATTAAAAGTGTTGTGCTCTA
>CAMWQQ010000013.1 GCA_947176455.1 uncultured Odoribacter sp.
GTATTGCCGATTGCGCAAGTCGTGTTGGAAAGAAATCCCGCATTAGTACAAAATCCTTGAACAAAATGATGAATTTAAGCCTAAAAGATATGAAAATAATCGTATGGAGCTGGTTGATGCTTTTCGTTTTGGTGGTCACCGGCTGTTACAAAGAAAATAGTCCGGAACCGTCACTCGAACCGGAAGCCATATATGGCAAATACACTTTGCCGCAGGGGAATCACGACTATGACCCGGAGATTTCAGAAATTTATCGAAAATACGGCACACTTTTGCTTTACCGTTTTGAAGACAAGGATTTCTGGTGGGCGGTCAGTAGCGATATTCGGTGGAAATACCAGGAAGGCATCGGGACGGTTGGCGGATACGAGGCGACACCTGCCGATGAGCGTTATGTCGGACAACAATTAGAACTGATAAAAGGCAAATTCTTGAAGTATTTTCCGGAGAGCTTCTTGAACAAGGCGTTGCCTTTGAAAATGTTGCTGATGAGCGATTTGAATTATGTTCCCAGCCAGGACAATGAGCCGACCGACGAGGACAGGCAGTTTCGGCACGTCTATTGGGGATATGACTACATGGGCGTGAATTGGGGGAATGAAAACATCCTGACGATGACTGCCTCTGAACGGAATGCGTTCAAGTCGGAAATCTGCACCGTCTTTTTAGAGAACTTTTACAAGAAGACAAAAGAGAGCGCAGTGGATTTCTTTGCTGTCAGCAGTTATGCTTCAGGGGCAGGCACTTCGCCGTCAGACGGTTTTGTCGATGCGAGTGCCAATACTCCCGAAAAGGATTGGATTAGCTTTATCAGGGCAATTGTTTCTACGCCGTATGAGGATATGGTGAACGGGGGCATTTTGACTAATGCAAAGATTCGTCAGAAATATGATATTATGATCGACTTTTTCAGACAGACATATCAAATCGACCTGCAAGCCATCGGAAACGACGTGGAATAAAAGAAAAACAACAGACGCATGAAAAAGATATGGGTTTTAAGCATTCTCGTGTGGGTGAACGGTATCGGTTTTGCGCAATCGCACTCGAATATCGGACAATTCTGGGAGGAATTTGTGCCCGGAGGGAATCAGGTGGTGAAAGAGGTGCTCCGGAACAGGGACAGTCTTGCCAGACTCCTGAAAGGGAACAAGCGGGAAATGCAGACGAACCGTATCGAGGCGACAAGATACGTGGCAAAACGCTTGAAAGCCGGCGAAATCCCGGAAACCAGACCGTCGGACATCAATAAACTGCTGAAGGGCATAGACCTCCGCTCGCCTGAAATCGTACAGGTGGCGGATTTGGGTGGGTTTGTCGAAAGCTATTTCGGTTTGAAATACATTGCGGCAGGCGCACCGGCGGAGGAAGCCTGGGGAAGTATGTGGTTTAATACGACGGTGGAAACATTGGGAAACGAGTACGACTACAAGCGTTATCGGGAGATTCTGGAAACGAAGAATCCGGCGTTGATTTCCACCTATCTGGAATGCCTGCGCAGGGTGTTCCGCTATAACGGCTATACGCAAGGATTGGAAGATATCCGGCCGTTGGTGGAGAAGAATTTCCCGGCAGGTGAGTTGAAAGAGGAGATACTCAGGCTGTACGAGTCCTATCATCATTTAAAAGAAGGAGCAATTGCTCCTTCTTTTACCCTGAAAGATTTTAAAAATCGGGAGCATTCGCTGTCCGATTATCGGGGGAAAGTGCTGGTGGTGGATGTCTGGGCGACCTGGTGTGGCGGATGTATCTTGAAATTGCCGGAATTTCTGAAGTTGAGAGAGGCTTACAAGGAGCGTGAAGATATCGAGTTTATCACGATTTCCATAGATAAGGCTGAAAGTTTCAATACCTGGAAGTATGCTTTGCCACGCCTGAAATTGTTGGGAGTGACCAATCTGCTGGCACCGGACGGCAAATGTTCTTTCGGGGCGGACTATCGTATCACCGGCATTCCCCGTTATTTCCTTTTTGACAAACAGGGGAAAATCGTATCGGTATATGCGCCGACGCCTGGAGAGGATTTGAAGCGACTTATTGACAGGACATTGATGAAGAGTAACAAATGACACGATGATATGAAGACGATTTTAATGGGAATCTTGTTTTGCCTTTGGTTTAGCCTGCAAGGCAAAGCCCAGTTGATGAACGAGGAGCGACAGACCGTTTATCCGTTGAATTGGCATACTTTGTCGTTCGACCGGGATTCGGTGTACGGTATGGAACTGGACAAGGCTTATGAGTTTCTGAAAGGGAAAGAAAAGAAGCAGAAGGTGATTGTCGCCGTCATTGACGGAGGGTTTGACGAACAACACGAAGATTTGAAGGAGGTGTTGTGGCGCAACAGAGGAGAGATTCCCGACAATGGGACGGACGATGACAAGAACGGATATGCGGACGATTTGCACGGTTGGAATTTTTTGGTGACCAAGGACGGTAAACCGGTGACCCGGACAATGCAGGACGGAGCCATTTTGTTTTTGCGACACCGGGAACGTTATGATGCCTTGTCGGCTAAAAAACGCAATGCCAAAGAAGAAAAGGAGTATCAGGAACTGAAAAAGTTGCTGGGAAAGTCGGAGTTGGGCGTAAAGTATCTTTCGATAGAATTGGCGTTGGCGTTCCGGAAGTATGTCGAGGAATACGACCGGGAAATGAAGGTCCGTTTCCCCGGAGAAACGCTGGGACACGAACATTTCAATGCGGTATTGGATACGAAAAATGAGACGGATACCTTGAAGTTGGCGACTCATATGTTTTACAATATTATGTGGGATATGCAACCGGAGAGCAGTTGGGACAAGATGTTTGCCGGAAGGCTGGCATCCGAGCAGGTTGCCCGGGAGCAATATGAGGAGCTTTTGGCGAAGCAGACGGACGAAAGGAAACAGGTGGGCGATGATATGGAGAATCTGAAAGACCGGGCATACGGCAGTCCGGTACTGCTCAATGAAACGTCCGAACACGGCACTCATATCGCCGGCATTATCGGGGCACAACGGGGCAACGAAATCGGTATGGACGGTGTTGCCGACAATGTGGAACTGATGCTGATAGGAGCCATTCCGAACGGAGATGAAAATGACAAGGACGTGGCGTTGGCTATCCGCTATGCGGTGGACAACGGTGCGAAGGTCATCAATATGAGTTTTGGCAAGCGGGTTTCCATTCATCCGGAATGGGTGGTTGAAGCGATGCAGTATGCGGAGAAAAAAGGCGTATTGTTGGTGCTGGCGGCTGGAAATGCCCACCAGGATATAGATAATGATTCGTTTTATCCCACCCGCCATATTTCTTCGAAAAAGTCTATCGGAACTTTTCTGAGGGTCGGAGCTTCCGATCCCGAAGGGAATCCGGCGGTTTCATCGAATTACGGGAAAACGGAGGTGGATGTGTTCGCTCCGGGCGTGGATATTTATTCAACCGTGACGGGAGACAATTACCGGAAAATGGACGGATCCAGTATGGCGTGTCCTATGGTTTCCGGTGTTGTTGCCTTGCTGATGACGTATTATCCCGAACTGAGTGCCACTGAAATAAAGGATATCATTATCCAAACCGCTGTCACTCGGAAAGGATGCCGGATACAGATGCCTCAAAGTCCAAGTATGGTGGTTGCCCGCAAACTGGCAGACTTTTCGGATGTATGCGTGGCAGGCGGTATCGTGAACGCTTATGAAGCGGTGAAATTGGCGGAAAGTATGGTGAATGCGAAGAAGAAATAACGGAAAATAAGGTTATGGATATGGGAAAACTACTTTTGATTTGGCTCGTCATTGGTTTGTCGGGATATGTTCAAGCCGAAAATTTGGACGGTAGTTCGGGACTTCTGCCTTGGGGACAACCGGATTCCGTTGAAATCATTGATTTGTTGAATGATTGGAATCGTCAGCAACTTACGGCAGAGGAACAAAAGCAGTGGACGGAAAAAATTGAAGGAGATATCCGGCAGGCACTTTTCCTGTATTGTTTGCAGGATAGCGTGACGGGACAGCCGGATTTTTCCGAAATCCATACTCTTGTCGGTAATTCCGGCATACCTGTTTGTGCGATGATAAAACATACCTTGGAATTGACCGGCTTTTCTCAGAAAAAGGATTTGCAGGGGGCTATGGAGGCGGTTGGACATATCGCCAGGGCGGATTTGTCGGGTGCGACTATGCAGGATTGGTTTGTCCTTGGAAAAGGATTGAACTTTATTCTGACGGAAGCCGATTTGTCCCAAAGCAAGGCGATGCTCCGGCTATTGGATGACTTGTTAGAGAAAGAGGAGAGACAGGAATGGCTGACCCTGAAGAAAATCCGGGATAACTTTGAAGGGAAGATGATGCTTATTGAAATGGGAGAGGAATAATCGGATGATGAACGGATTTAAAATAAAGTATGTTTTTTTCCTGTTCTGCTTATGTATGGGAAGCGCAAACGCTTTTTCGCAGGCGACCGGATATTACGAGGAAATCCCTTTTGAGTGGGAACGCAACAAGATTATCGTTCAGGTGACGGTAGAGGGCGTGAAAGGACGTTATATCTTTGATACGGGAGCTTCTATGTGCATCACTCATTCCCGAATGGAGAAGTGCGGGGACAAACATTTTTCCGAACAGACCGTTACCGATGCCCACGGCAAGGAGGCAAGTTTTCGAGAGGTGGTTATGGAGTCGGTGAAATTGGGTTCGGTCGATTTCCGGAATGTCCCTGCCTTGGTGCTCGGAAAGGGGCATTTGCTGGAATGCTACGGGGTGGACGGCATTATCGGAAGTTCGCTGTTCCCTGCATCGGTCATTCGCATAGATGTTGCCCGTAAGATACTGACATTGACTGACGGTACGGCAAGACTTGGGTTAAATCCGCGAACGGTGATGCCGTTGATGCTTGATCGACAGAACATCCCTTATATCGTATTGAATTTGGGAGAGGGGCAGGAGGAAAAAGTGATGTTCGATACGGGAGCTCCGGCGTTTTATGAAATGAATGAACCGACCTACCAGGCGTTGAAATCCCGAACGCTGATGAAAACGACAAGCACCGGATTCGGTATCTTGGGAATGGGTATCGGCGGTCTGGAAAAGGCAATGGTGAAATACCGCTTGGAATTGGCGGAAGTCCGGATAGGAATGGGAAAATTCAAGCGAGTGACCGTTGAAACGATGAATGGTCCGGGGTCGCGCATAGGAGCCGGTTTGCTGGAATATGGAGTGGTTACTCTGGATTACCCGGGGAATAAGTTTTATTTTGAACCGTTTAATGCCACTCCGGTTGATTTGTCGCGGAAAGAGTGGAATGTCGCCATAACCGTTTCCGGTGACAGTCTGGTCATCGGGTGCGTTTGGGAAAGTATGCGGGATGAATTGAAAAGTGGCGAAAGGGTAGTTGCCGTCAACGGTCAAAGAGTGGGAAGCATAGACCCTTGCACTGCCTTGACTTCTTCCGTCATAAAAATGGAAGGCGAGGAAGCGACAATCTCCGTGGTGGATGAACAAGGTATGGAAAAAGAGGTGGTTATCAGGAAGGAGTAAGGTCAATACCTGTTTCCGTATTTTAATTTCGCTTCATTCGTGTATTTTTGGATGAACGCTGTTTTGGCGTAGGTGTAACCGTCCCGGTCGTGCTCGAATTTTTTCCACAACGTTAGTTTCATCTTTTCGTATTCACGGGCAACGTCGGGAAATTCCATAAGATAATCCCGGAAATACAGTTCGTCGTTGTCTCCGGTATGTCTTAAATGCAGATGAAATACTTTTTCGGCAAATCCAGCTTCCGTATATCCTTTATTGAGAGAAATCCTGTCTGTATTATGACTCATACAAGTATAGCCGTTTTTGAGTAGCGGGTCTTTGATGTTTTTCAAATCACATCCCGTTGAAACTTCTACCAGAATGTCAATAATCGGTTTTGCCCAAATGGAACCTATAGCTGTACTGCCTATGTGTTCTATTCGGACGGCTTGGGGAATGATTTTTTTCAAATCGCTTTCTTCATCGGCATACCAAGTTTTCCAACAATCCCGGTGTTCGGTTAAAAAGATAGGGAACAACTGCCACAGTTCTTCCAGACTCATTTCCGATATTTTTTTATTCATCGCATTGACTTTGTTTGTTTCGGGATATAGAAAAGCGTCCGACATTCCGCCGGACGCTTTTTGTTTTGCTTTTGAGTCTACGTTATTCTCCGCGGATAGCAGAGATTCCCGGCAGTTCTTTGCCTTCGATGTATTCCAGAAGGGCACCTCCTCCGGTGGAAACGTAGCTGACTTTGTCTGCCAGTCCGAACTGGTTGATGGCGGCAACCGAGTCACCTCCGCCAATCAGGGAGAAAGCTCCGTCGGCTGTGGCTTTGACAATAGCTTCAGCAACCGCCTTTGTCCCTTCTGCGAATTTCGGTATCTCAAATACGCCGACAGGACCATTCCAAAGAATCGTTTTTGAGTTCTCGATGACTTTGGCAAAGCGTTCACGGGTTTCCGGACCGACATCCAACCCTTCCCAACCGTCCGGAATATTCATCGGGTCGCAGAGTTGCGTGTTAGCTTCATTGCTGAACGAGTCGCCGATGACAGCTTGGTTGGACAATACCAGATTCACTCCTTTTTCCTTGGCAATTCGCAGGATATCCAAAGCCAGGTCCAGTTTGTCGGTTTCGCAAATAGAACTGCCGACGTGTCCTCCCAATGCGGCCTTGAAGGTGTACGTCATACCTCCGCCCAGAATCAGATTGTCCACTTTGTCCATCAGGTTCATAATGATGTCGATTTTGGAGGATACTTTGGAACCACCCATAATAGCAGTAAACGGCCGTTGCGGATGTTTCATCACGCTGTCGACGGCTTTCAGTTCACCCTCCATAACGTAACCGAACATTTTGTCGTTCGGGAAATATTTTGCAATCAAAGCGGTGGAAGCGTGAGCGCGGTGGGCTGTCCCGAATGCGTCGTTAATCCAGCAGTTCCCCAGGGAAGCCAGGTCGGCAACGAATTTCTTTTGGGATTCCTTGACAACGGCTTTGGCCGCTTTCTTTTCTTCTTCCGAAACGTCTTCTGCCAATCCCCTAGGCTTGCCTTCCTCTTCGGCATAGAAACGAAGGTTTTCAAGCAACAGCACTTCTCCTGGCTTCAATTCTGTTGCTTGTTTCTTGGCGCTTTCCCCGATACAGTCGTCAGCAAATTTCACCGGTTGGCTCAACAGTTCTTCCAGGTGTTTTTGGATGTGTTTCAAGGAATACTTCGCATCAACGCCTTTGGGACGTCCAAGATGCGACATCAGAATGACGGAACCTCCGCCTGCCAGTACTTTTTTGATGGTTGGGATTGCCGCACGCATACGGGTGTCATCGGTAATCTCGAACTTGTCGTTCAAAGGTACATTGAAATCTACACGAATCAACGCTTTTTTGCCTTGAAAGTTATAAGTGTCTATTGTCTGCATAAATATGATTGTTAGTTATCAATATTTTTATTTTAAAGTTTTTCTATGTCGCTTGCGTCAAGCCCCGTTGTCGAAACAATGACATCCAATGGAAGCCCGAGACCTTTCATTTTATGGGCTATTTGCAATCGTTCTTCAATCTTTCCTTCCGCTATCCCTTCCAGCCTGCCTTCAGCTCTACCTTCAGCTATCCCTTCGGCCCTGCCTTCTATTCTTCCCTCTGCTCTTCCTTCAAGCCTTCCTTCTGCTTTGCCCTCTATCCAGCCCGTTTCTATCACACTTTTTTGATAACGAATCGCCTCCAGTTCTCTGTAATAGGCTTGTTTTTCATCCGAACTCAAGGCATCGACTTTTAGTCGTTCCCGGGCTTCCGGTAAGCCTTTTGCCGTAGCGTTTTTATCTATCTGACCTGTTTTCAGAAATTGAATCCACTCATCCAAAGGCGTGTTGGCTATCTGGTCGAACTCGTTGACCCGAAGCACATAATATTCCGGGAAAAGGTCACCGGCCTCTTTGCCCACGAACAATTCCCGCTGTTGGACAGACAAATGCAAAATATCCTCCGGATTGTGCAATCCCCGGAAAAAAGTTTTCCCGTGGTACACGTAATCTTTCCCTTGTCCCAAATCGAAATAAACGATATTAATGGAATACACTTTCCGTATCTTGCTATATGCGTCCCCTAGACCGATGTACTCTGAAATCGTTTTGGACACCCCGTATAACATCCGGTGAAAATAATCCAATTCCCTGTTGTTCTGCACTTCGATAATTAGCAGTTCCCCGTTCGTATTTTCAACCAGGATATCTGCCCGGTTGAACTTATCCAGCGCGTCCGTCTGATTTGACTCGCTTTCAAGGAACTTGCAGATACGAATATCCTCCTCCAAAAGAGTGGATAAAAACCCTTCCAAGACCACGTAATTGCTCTTGTCCCGAAGCAACCGTTTCATTGCCCAATCGAAGTGGATTAAATTCGTGCCCATAACATTTGGTGTCGGATTACTCAACAAAGATATGAATAAGTGAGGGCAAAAACAAATTTATTTGTTTTTGCTTATCTTATATAGCCAGATGAGGTATCTTCGGAGATATTGCTATATTTGTTGAACGAAACGGATGAAAACGATGCAGAATGGTTATTTGTTTTTCAATGAAATCCGAATAATTAAAGGGAAGGTGTAAATGATATTAGTATGGATGCTTATGAGCAATATATGCAGTTGGCTTTGAACGAGGCGGTCAAGGCGGCGGAAGAGGGGGAAATCCCTGTTGGGGCGATAGTGGTATGCAAGGGCAAGATTATCGCTCGGGCGCATAATGAAACGGAGAAACTGAACGACGTCACTGCCCACGCGGAAATGTTGGCAACCACAATGGCAAGCGCCTATTTGGGAGGGAAGTACTTGAACGAATGTACCTTGTATGTGACGTTGGAACCCTGCGTGATGTGTGCTGGTGCACTTGCCTGGGCGCAATTGGGAGAATTGGTCATTGGAGCATCAGACCCTCACCGGGGGTATTCCCGTTTAAGTCCTGCTGTCTTGCATCCCCGGACGAAAATCACCACAGGCGTATTAGCTGAGAAATGCGGTGAGCTGGTCAGACAATTTTTCCAGTCCAAAAGATGAGAAATCTAAGCTGAAAGAGCCAATCAACATCCGGTTAACCGGTTTAATTCCTCCCAATATCCAGGGAAGGATTTGGTCACGACTTCTTTGTTCCGAATGACCAGGTCGGGATATTTCAATGTTGCCGGAGCGAAAGCCATAGCCATACGGTGGTCGTGGTAAGTGTGGATTTCCGGATGTGTGTCCGGCGGGTTCTTTGCTCCTTTCCAAAGCAATTGGTTGTCCTCGTCCGTTTCCAGGAGATATCCCAACTTGGTCAGTTCTGTTGTCAGGGCGGTTATCCGGTCTGTTTCTTTAATCCTTAATGTTTCCACTCCGCTGAAACGAAACGGTATGTCGTTCAGACAACAAGCTACTGCGAATGATTGAACCAGGTCCGGCATTTCTACAAAGTCGTATTCCAGATAGGATATTTGCGGTTGACGACTTTTGGTCAATATTGCTTCGTTTCCGGCAAACCGGGTTGTGATGCCCAGTCTTTCCCATACTTCGATTTGTCGGGCGTCTCCTTGTACGCTGTCGGACTGCAGACCCGAGAGCCGGATTTCTCCGTGGTCGGCAATCGCCAGCAACTCATAAAAATAAGAAGCGGCGCTCCAGTCTGCTTCTACTCGGAACGGGACTGGTTTGTAGGGTATGGGAGCGACCCGAACCGATGCTCCTTCCCGTGTCACTTCGGCTCCGAAATGGCGCATAATGCGGAGGGTCATATCGATGTAAGAACCGGATACGATTTTCCCAGTCAACTGGAGGGTCAGGCCTTTTTCCATATACGGTGCTATCATCATCAGTGCTGATATGTACTGACTGCTAACTGATGCTGGCATTTCCAGTGTTCCGCCCATCAGCAAGGAACCGGAAATCCGCAGAGGAGGGAACCCGTCTTTCTCCAAATATTCGATTTTTGCCCCCAAATGTTTCAGAGCCTCTACCAGAATCCCTATCGGTCGTTGCTTCATCCGTTCGGAACCTGTGATTTCCCATTCTCCGGAAGTGCGGGCGAGAAAGGCGGTTAGAAAACGCATCGCCGTCCCTGCCTGCCCGACGTCAAAGCAGTGACTATCCGAATGCAAAGCCCGGAACAGGGTGTTCGTGTCGTCGCAGTCGGACAGGTTTTCAATGGACCACTCTCCGTTTGCCAGGGCGTGGATGAGCAATGCCCGGTTGGAGATACTTTTGGAAGCAGGCAGATTTACCTGGCCATTTATCCGTTTGCTATCGAAATCGAGGGGCATATTTTAGATTTGTTCCAACGCTTCCAGAATCTCTTCCCGTCTGCAATATTGGTTGATTTCCACTTCCCCGGGGCGACTTAGTAACGTAAAGTTCGCTCCCTCGTGTTCGTTTTTCTTGTCATACAGCATCAATTCGTAGAGTCCGTCTGGTTCACCGACGGGGTGATAGACCGGATATTTTTCCCGAATAAATGCCTTGACGGTTTCGTAGTACTTGGGGTCGAATCCCATTTTTTTGACGGAAAGATAGAGTTCGGCAATCAATCCGTAGGTGACGGCGTCACCGTGATAAATCTCAAGGCCTTTTTTTATGGCAATGCTTTCAATGGCGTGTCCCACGGTATGTCCCAGGTTCAATGCCTTGCGCAACCCCTTTTCGTTCGGGTCTTCCGTGACAATGGCGGATTTCACGGCGACCGACTCTTGGATGAGTGGCAGGAAATCCTCTTGGGCGACCTGTGACAAGTCCGTTGCCATAATTTCTGCCAGATGCTTTTCCCCTGACAGCAGGGCGTGTTTTAGCATTTCGGCGAATCCGGACAATATCTGGCGCGGGGGCAGTGTCTCTAGGAAATGATTGTCAATGATGACCCATTCCGGTAACGAGAAGGTTCCGATGTCGTTTTTTAAGCCGTCAAAGTTGATGCCGGTTTTTCCGCCCAGGGATGCATCCACTTGCGCCAACAATGTGGTGGGAACGTTTAGAAAACGGATACCGCGTTTGAAACAGGCGGCGGCAAATCCGCCGATGTCGGTAATCACGCCCCCACCGATATTCACCAGCACGGCGTTGCGACGGGCTCCGCAGGACGATAACTGATGCCAGATTAGCGCGACATTGTCCAGGCATTTATTGTGTTCTCCCTCTGCGATGGTGATGACGTGTTCTCCGGGCACGTATCCCATATTCAAATGTTCCATACAGTAGTTTCGGCTGTTGTTGTCCACCAGTACGAAAATATCCGAGGCGGGGATGTGCTCCAGCTTGCTCCTTAACGTCGCGTTGGCGTCTCTGGTAAAAACGATATGGTTCATCTGCATAAAATTTTGACAAATGTAAAAAGTAAATTTCATATCTCAAAATCAGTGCATTGGGGAGATTGTCCGCTTCCCTGTTGAATTTGTCTGGTGTGCTTTTACGATAACCGTATCTTCCTGCTGATTGGTTGTTTGCATAAAATTTCGTAAATTTATCAAACAAACTTTATCACAATTTTGTATGAAAGTCGTCAGTTCAGTCCGGACGGAGGTTGCGGTTAGCTGTATTCCTCGGCTAAACAGCCGTTTTTGTCTCCCTTTGTTTGAAAGATGCGGGGGTATGGAAGGTTTTTTCCTGGAAAGTGACAGGGCGTTGGATGCCATTTATCGGGAACTGGGTATTTCCGCTCGTCTGTTCGACCGTCAGAAGGCGCTTCGGGAGGCGGACAGGGAGTTGGAGCAGATAGACAAGCAGGATATCCGGATTTGTTCTGTGGAAAGCGATGCTTATCCGGAATTGCTCAGGCAATGCGAGGATGCTCCTTTGGTGTTCTATTACAGGGGCGATATCCGGACTGCCGAAAAAACGATGTCCCTTGCTATTGTGGGTACTCGCCGGGCTTCTGTCAGATGCCGGGATCAAGTGACAGCGGTTGTGGAGGAACTTGCTCGGACAGGACACGACATTGCCATTGTCAGCGGTCTTGCCTATGGCATTGATGTTGCGGCGCATCGGGCGAGTTTGCAGTGTGGATTGAGGACATTCGCCGTCTTGGGTCACGGTTTGCATATGATTTATCCGGCTGCTCATAAAAATCTGGCAGACCATATTCTCCAGACAGGAGGTGCTTTGATTAGCGAGTTCCCTTGTATTTCCTCCGTCCATCCTGGCAATTTCTTGCGTCGCAATCGGATTATTGCTGGAATGTGTCATGCCACTCTCGTTGCCGAATCGGCAGAAAAGGGAGGGGCGATGTCCACGGCACGGATTGCCGCTTCGTACAACAGGGAGGTAATGGCTTTCCCGGGCAGACCTGATGATAAGTATTCGGCAGGATGCAACCGACTGATTAAAGAAAATACGGCAGCTCTTGTCGATAATGCCACGGATGTCTTGCATTTGCTCGGAGTTCCGGTTGCTATCTCCCAGCAGATACCGGAAATACCCGGTTTGTTCGATACGGGAGACAGGGCAGTTGTTTTGATGCAACTGCTTGAAAAGATGGAAGACGCTACCGCCGATGAACTCATTCGCTTGACGTCTATGCCGGAAGGTGAGGTGTTCGCCCTTTTGTTGCAGTTGGAACTGGAGGGCAAGGTGTTGGCGTTGCCGGGGAAACGGTATGCCTTGAGAAATTGATGCCTCTGGCGGATGCTTTTGGCGATTTATAACAGATTATCAGCAAGAAGTCTGTTATTGCTATCAATCCGAAGTTAAAACGGGATTTGTTTGTAAAAAATTAACTGCAAAAAATTTTGATATCGCAAATATTTAGATAATTTTGACCTCCGGAAACGTTTGAACAACTCATAATTAAAATTATAGAAATGAGACCAGAAATAAAAGAATTCATGGATGCCTTAAAGGCAAAAACAGTGGGTGAAGTTGAATTTCACCAGGCTGTAGAAGAAGTTATTGAGACCGTATGGGATACCTATCAGGCAAATCCGAAATACAAGGCCAATAAGATTCTTGAAAAAATGGTAGAACCTGAAAGAGTCATTATGTTCCGGGTTCCGTGGATTGATGACAAAGGCGAAGTGCAAATCAACCGCGGTTACCGTGTACAATTCAATAGTGCTATCGGACCGTACAAAGGCGGTTTGCGTTTCCACCCGTCCGTAACGCTTGGCGGTTTGAAATTCTTGGGTTTCGAGCAGACTTTCAAGAACTCTCTGACTACGTTGCCTATGGGTGGCGGTAAGGGAGGTTCAGACTTCAACCCGAAAGGCAAATCAGACAATGAAGTGATGCGTTTCTGCCAGAGCTTTATGACTGAGCTTTGCAAGCACATCGGACCGGATACTGACGTTCCTGCCGGTGATATCGGCGTTGGCGGACGTGAAATCGGTTATCTGTTCGGACAATACAAGAGAATTCGCAATGAGTTCGTAGGCGTATTGACTGGAAAGAACCGGGAATTCGGAGGTTCGCGCGTGCGTCCGGAAGCTACCGGTTACGGTACGGTTTACTTCGCACAGCATATGCTGAAAGAAAAAGGCCAGGACATCAAGGGCAAGACGGTTGCTATCTCCGGATTCGGTAACGTTGCTTGGGGTGCTGCACAGAAACTCGTTCAGCTGGGTGCCAAACTGGTAACCATTTCAGGACCGGACGGATATATCTATGACGAAAAGGGTATTACCCAGGAAGGTGTAGACTATATGCTCGAACTGCGTGCTAGCAACAACGACGTTGTTGAACCGTATGCAAAGAAATTCGGTGCTAAGTTCTTCGCCAAGAAAAAGCCGTGGGAGGTTAAGTGCGACATCGCATTCCCGTGTGCTATCCAGAATGAATTGAACGAGGACGATGCAAAACAATTGGTTGCCAACGGTTGCCAAATGGTTGTTGAAACTTCCAATATGGGATGTACGGCAGAAGCTGTTCGCTATCTGAACTCTCACATTTCTTTTGCTCCGGGTAAGGCTGCCAATGCCGGTGGTGTTGCCGTATCGGGTCTGGAAATGAGCCAGAACTCTATGCGTTACAGTTGGACGGCTGAAGAAGTTGACCAGAAGTTGTCTCAGATTATGAAAGACATCCACGACACTTGCGTTAAGTTCGGTAAGGAAGGCAACAAGATTGACTACGTGAAGGGTGCCAACATCGGTGGCTTTATCAAAGTGGCTGAGGCTATGTGTGCTCAAGGACACGTGTAATTGAGCATAAACTTTTGCTTACATAACGAAAACCGGCGGACTTTTACAGTCTGCCGGTTCTTTTTTTTCGTCATTTATTTTTTCCTCTCTTCGGTTTCTCTTTCAGTAAGGGATGTCGTAGGTCATACACTTGTTTCCCGTATGCAGGGGTTTCAAGCAAATTTGCCGGAATTGGTTTGCCTTCCTGAATGGAACGTTGAATCAGGTATTCCAGGGCATTGGCATAATTGTAATGCGTATAGGCATCGTCCCGGTTGTACATATTGTAAGCGACATACCTTGCATATCGGATTTTTTTAACCAATTCGTCGAAACTCAAATCCTGGTCCGTGTATTTCGGATGGATTCGGGTGTAAAAAGAGAGTTGTTTTATGAATTTGTGCTGGTCAATGGTGGTGTCGGCAATCAGCTGGTCCACGTATTTCCAGGCTTTATCGTGTTTCTTTTGCTGGAATAACCGGGACATATGCGCCATTTTCAGATTGTAATCCTTACCTTCGAAATCGACCAGGCTGTCCATGAAAGTTTTCGGAGCATACGCCGTTGCTGTGGTGAGTTTTTCATCAACAGCCTTTTTGCCGAATAGCCGGACAAATTCGTCGTAATGGTCGGAGATCTGTTTCAGATACGGATTGTCATAACCGTTTACGCATTCCACATACAGATTCCAGATTTCGGGGTCGGAGAGTTTGCCTCCCATCTCAATCAATTTGTCGAAATCCTTTAGGATATTGCGATTGCCTGAAACTTTCTGGCTACGGATATAGTCTATCAGAAAATCACGGTCGTATTTTCCGCTTTTGTATTTTTCCGTCAGGTAAATGGAACTCAGTTTCGGGTTGAGCGCCCCTTTGGCATCCGCAATGAAGTCGGTTGCCGGCTTATTGCCACCGCTACGGTGTATCATCTCCTGCGTTTTCGGGTCGATGAAGATATAGGACGGATAGGAATGGATGTCGTACTTTTTTGCCAATACCCGTCCTTCGCCCTTCTCCGCATCGATTTTCAAACAGATGAAGTTCTTGTTGTACACGTCGCCCACTTCCGGCAACGGAAAGACCGTCAGTGCCATATTCAAGCAGGGACCGCACCATTCGGTAAAGAAATCGACGAAGACCTTTTTCTTTTCTTTCTTTGCCAATGCCATTGCCTCCTCCCACGTCCCGTGGAAAAAGCGGATTCCGCTTTCCTGTGCGGTGGCAGGAAGCAGAATCGCTATGAATGATAAAATGAATAAGCCTTTTTTCATCGTATTTCGTTTTTATTTGTTGGAGCATTTTTTGCAATCTACCAATCAATAAACGGAATAACGAATGAAAAGTTTTTTAGATTTTCTCAATGTCCAGAAGTTTATTTTCATTCAGGATGATGATTCCGTTGAAGGTGTCGCCTTCAGCTGTTTTGAATCCTGATATTTTTCCGGTCTTTCCTTTTTGCACAAGCGTTTCGATTTGTTTCGGGGTCAGTTTTTTGCCTTGTATTTCCATAGGAATCAGGAAGTCGCACGATTTCCGGTACAGCGTGCACCCCCAGGCTGTTTTCCCTTTCACGACCTTGCCTTGTCCGCACTTCGGACAGAGCAGAATTACCGGTTCTTTTTCCTTTTTGACCGGCTTGTCTTCTTCTTTTTTCTTTTCCTTCTCGTTTTCTTCCACGTGAATGGTTTTGGCGGAGGAGTGGCGGACGAAATGGACGATTTCGTTTACCATAACTTTCAATTCCTCCATAAAGTCCGTCACCTGATAGGTGCCGTCTTCAATCATCCGGAGCTTCTTTTCCCATTGTCCGGTTAGTTCTGCGGATTTCAACAGGTCGTTTTGAATTGTGTCTATCAGTTCGATGCCGGTGGATGTTGCCAGCAACCGTTTCTTGTCTTTGCGGATGTATTGTCGCTTATACAGGGTTTCGATGATGTTGGCGCGAGTGGAGGGGCGACCGATGCCGTTTTCTTTCATCAGGTCCCGCAGTTCTTCGTCTTCCACTTGCTTTCCGGCGGTTTCCATAGCCCTTAGTAAATCAGCTTCCGTATAATATTTCGGTGGTTGGGTCTGCTTTTCCTGCAATTCGGGGGTGTGCGGTCCGTGTTCTCCTTGTTCGTAGGCGGGTAGCACGTTCTCTTCGTTTTGCTTGTCCGTATTGTTGCCGAAAACGACTCGCCAGGCGGGGTCGATGATTTGTTTTCCGGTTGCCTTGAACTCTTCATCGCCGATTTTAGCCATAACCGTGGTGTTGGCAACTTCGCAGTCGGGGTAGAATACGGCGATAAACCGCCGGGCAACCAGGTCGTAGACCCTTTTTTCGTCCGGTGACAGGTCGTAGCTAAATACGCCTGTCGGGATAATGGCGTGGTGGTCGGTGATTTTTTTGTCGTTGAACACCTTGGGGGATTTGCGAATCTTTCCTCCTTCCAGTATCGGTTTGGTCAACGCTTCATAAGGTTTCAAGCCTTTCAGGATATTGGGCACCTTGGCATACTGGTCGTTGGGTAAGAAACTCGTATCCACGCGGGGATAGGTAGTCAGTTTTTTCTCGTATAGCGTCTGAATGATTTTCAGGGTATTTTCTGCCGTGAAAGCGTATTTGCGGTTGCATTCTACTTGTAGGGAGGTCAGGTCGAACAGCTTGGGGGGATGTTCCATTGCTTTTTTCCGTTCGACGCTGAGGATTTCCAGTTCCAAGGGAGTGATTTTCTCCACAATGGCTTCCGCTTCCTCTTTTTTATTGAACCGTCCGCGCTGGCAGGAAAAGATGCCGTCCCGGTAATTGGTCCGGATTTCCCAATAGGTCTCCGGTTTAAAGTTCTCGATTGCTTTTTGCCGTTCTACCACCAGGGCGAGTGTCGGGGTTTGCACCCTGCCGATAGACAATACATTCTTTCCGGTGCCGTATTTCAGGGTATATGCCCGGGTGGCGTTCATACCTAACAGCCAGTCACCGATAGCCCGGGCGGAACCGGCCGCATACAGCGAGTCGAAATCCTTGCCGTCCATAAGCTTTTCAAATCCTTCCCGGATAGCCTCTTCTGTCAGGGAGGAAATCCAGAGGCGTTTGACGGGTATGCCACATTTGGCTTTGGTGAGCACCCACCGTTGTATCAGTTCCCCTTCTTGCCCGGCATCCCCGCAGTTGATGACCATTTCCGCCTTGGCAACCAGGTTTTCGATGACGGCAAACTGTTTTTTGATGCCCTCGTCTTCTATCAGCCGGATGCGGAATTTGGAGGGAATCATCGGCAATACCCCCATATTCCATTTTTGCCATTTCTCCGTATATTCTCCGGGTTCCTGCAAAGTGCACAGATGACCGAACGTCCAGGTCACGCAATATCCGTTTCCCTCCAGATAGCCGTCTCTCCGGGCGGTGGCGCCCAGAATGGTGGCGATTTCTTTGGCAACGCTCGGTTTTTCGGCAATACACATTTTCATAATCCGCACGACTGAATAATCACCTGCGAAGATACGAATTAAAAATGAAACTAAGGAGTTTGTCCGTCTGCCGTCCGGTTTTGCCTTTCTGTGGAAATGTTTCGGGGATTGGGAGGTGAAATAAACGGGGATAACTATTTGTTCTTTGGCTTTTTATCTTTATATTTGCATAAAAGGTTGCACTTGCGTGCGATTCCCGGATGTATAAACGGTGTTCGGCTGTGCTGTTTCTGTTGCGTGGCTGACGGCAAATAAGAGAAACGATTATGAGATACCTTAACCCCAAAGCGGACCTGACTTTCAAGCGTGTTTTCGGAGAACATCCGGATTTGGTGATGAGTCTGCTGAATGCCTTGTTGCCGTTGGAAGCCGACCGGAAAATCACGGAAATCGAGTACCTGCCCTCGGAAATGGTGCCCGAGAATCCGTTGCGCAAGAACAGCATCGTGGATGTGCGGTGCAAGGATGCGCAAGGACGGCATTTCCTGGTGGAGATGCAGATGCTGTGGTCGCCCGAATTCAAACAGCGCGTGTTGTTCAACGCCTCCAAGGCGTATGTCCGACAACTGGACGCCGGCAACTACTATCACTTGCTCCAGCCGGTGTATTCGCTCAATTTGGTCAACGAGGTCTTTGAACCCGAACTGGAGGGCTTTTACCACCATTACCGACTGGTGCACGTGGAGAATTCCGACCGGATTATCGACGGTCTTCAACTGGTGTTCGTGGAACTGCCCAAGTTTGTCGCCCACACCTACGGCGAAAAGAAGATGCAGGTGCTGTGGTTGCGCTATCTGACGGAAATCGACGAGCGTACGCGCGAAGTGCCGGTCGAATTAATGGAAAACCCGGACATCCGGAAAGCCGTGTCCATTTTGGAGGAGTCCGCCTTTACTCCGGCACAGTTGCAGGGATACGAGGATTTCTGGGACGGGGTGAGTGTGGAAAGGACGATGTGGCTCGACGCAAAAATGGAAGGGTATCGAACTGGACATCAAGAAGGACACCAGGCAGGGCATCAGGAAGGTCGCCGAGAAGGATACCGGGAAGGT
>CAMWQQ010000014.1 GCA_947176455.1 uncultured Odoribacter sp.
TCCGTATAAACCAACAAACTTTATAAACCTTATGAACTTTATAAACTTTCTACTTTTTTACTCTTTGAAATACACCCTTTTTACCCGGTGGGATACGCTGGTGAGGATTTCGTAGGGGATAGTGCCTAATTTGTCCGAGAGTTCCGTTACCGGGATGTGTTTGCCGAAGATTTCCACTTCGTCCCCGACTTGGGCGTCTGAATCGGTGATGTCGAGCATACAGGCGTCCATGCAGATGTTTCCGACAATGGGAACTCTTTGTCCGCGCACCATGACTTCGCCCATGCCACAGCTTAGGTGACGGTCGAGTCCGTCTGCGTACCCTACCGGAATGACGGCTATCCTGGAATCCCGGGACAATGTCCCTTTTCTGCCGTACCCGACGGTTTGGTCCGCCTTGACGTTCCGGATAGCGGCGATGTACGTCTTGAAGGAGCTGACCGGTTGCAGGGCGGTTCCGGCGGCACTGATACCGTGCAGTCCGATGCCCAGGCGCACCATGTCGAAAGCGTATTGCGGGAAACGTTCGATGCCCGCGGAGTTCAATATGTGCCGGACAATGTGGTGGCTGAAATGCGCCTGCACCTCCTCGGTCATCCGGATGAAACTGTTGATTTGCGCCAGCGTGAATGCGTCGTGCTTTGCCTCGTCGCTTCCTGCCAGGTGCGAGAACATTGACCGGAGGACAACTTGGCGTTTGCTCTGGAAGAAACGGATGAGTTCCGGCAATTCTTCCGCATCCAGTCCGGAGCGGTTCATACCGGTGTTCAGTTTCAAGTGTACCGGATATTGCTCGATGCCGTGCTTGGTCAGTGCCTCGTTGAAATCCCTTAGCAAATCCAGAGAATAGATTTCGGGTTCGAGGTTGAACTCAATCATATTGTCGAACGCTTCCGGTTCAGGATTCATCACCGCTATTGGCATCGTGATGCCGGCGGCTCTCAACACCACTCCCTCGTCTACGTAGGCGACCATTAGGTAGTTCACCCCCTGGTACTGGAGAAGGCTGGCTATTTCCCCGGCTCCGCTGCCGTAGGCAAAGGCTTTTACCATAACGGCAATCATCGTGTGGGCGGGAAGTTGAGAGCGGAAGTGGTTCAGGTTGTGTACCATGGCGTCCAAATCCACTTCCAGCACGGTGTTGTGCGATTGTTTCTGTAAAAATCCGGCGATGTATTCAAACCGGAATTTCCGGGCGCCTTTGATCAAAATGACTTGGTCTTTGAAGTCTTCCCGGTTTTCCTGACGCAGAAAGCTGTCGGTGTCCTTGTAGAAACGGCAACGGGGGAGCTGAAAGCAAGGTTTGTAGCGGGACAGGGTTTCACCGATGCCGATGAAAAGGGAAACTTGAGCTTTCTCCAACAGTCGGGCGACTTCCTGGTACAGTTCTTTTTCTTCGTTGCCCGTGCCGATGAAATCCGATAGAATCACCACCTTTTCTCTGCCGGCATCCTGCATGGACAGGGTGTTCAGCGCCAGATGAAAGGAGGCGGCGTCGGAGTTGTAGTAATCGTTAATCAGGACGCAGTGGTTGATGCCGTCCTTGATTTCCATTCGCATAGCAATGGGTTGCAGCGCTTCCACTTTTGCGGCGACGTATTCGGGGCTTTTGCCTTTGAGCAGCAACAGGCAGACGGCATTCATACAGTTTTCGAAAGATGCGGTGTCTGCAAAGGGAATGCGGAAACGGTACGTGCTTTCCTGCCATTCCAACACGATTTCCCTGCCTTGTTCGCCCGGAGTGTTTTTCAGGATGCGGACGGTTGCTTTTTCGCTTTCTCCCCACAGCAGTGTTTTTTCGGGGGAAACCATACGCAGCAATTGGTTCATCGCTTCTCCCTCCTGACCGATGAGGCATTTGCAGTCCTTGAACAATATGGCTTTCTCCTGCAATTTCTGGTCGGGAGAGGTGAAATTTTCCCCGTGGGCGTCTCCCAGGTGGGTGAAAATGCCGATGTTGGGGCGTATCATCTGTTGCAGGCGTTGCATTTCGCCCGGCAGGGATATGCCGGCTTCGATGATTGCCAGACGGCACTGCTTGCCGATGCCCAGAAGCGACAGGGGTACGCCGATTTGTGAGTTGTAGCTCCGGGGACTCCGGTATATGCCCGGCTCGTCGGACAACATCTGGTATAGCCATTCTTTGACGATGGTTTTGCCGTTGCTTCCGGTGATGCCGACAACTTCTGCCGGAACCTCTTCCCGGTGCCGGGTGGCCAGTTGTTGCAATGCTGTAAGGACGTCCGGAACCTGGAAAAAGTTCGCTTCCCGAAATTCGGCGTATTCCGGAAGCAGGTCGCTGACGACAAAGTTGCGGACGCCCCGTCCGTAGAGTTCCTCCACGTAATGGTGACCGTCGTGGTTCACCCCTTTCAGGGCGAAAAACAGCGTGCTTTCGGGCTGGTTCACGGCACGGCTGTCCGTGCACGCCTCGTTGATTTCAAACTCTTTCTCTCCGTTGGCTTTGACTTTCAAAACCGTTGCAATTTCTTTGCTATTCATACATTTCAATGCTAATGCGACGCTTAGAGGAGCGGTGCGAACAGTCGGGCGACGGATTCGTACAGTTGTTCTTTTTTGGAACGGAACTTCCATTTTTGGATGGCTTCGTTCGTGCTTTCCTGCAAATCCTTGATAAAATCCGTTGCCAGTTCTTTCACCACTTCCCGGTCGTATATAATCAGACTCACTTCAAAATTCTGTTCAAAACTTCTAAGGTCCATATTGGCAGTACCCACGCTTGCCACTTGTCCGTCCACGATAATCACCTTGCAGTGGTTGATGCCTTTTCGGTACCAGTATATTTTCACGCCGGCTTCCAGCAGTTCCTGCACATAGGAGCGGGTGCACCAGTGAGTCAGCCGTGAATCGGATTTGTGAGGCAACAGCAATCGGACGTCCACTCCGCTCATCGCTGCCGTTTTCAGGGAGTTCAGGGTGGTTTCCCCCGGCATGAAATAGGGTGTGGAGATGAAGACGTACCGCTTTGCCATATTGATGAGCGTGAAATAGGTCTGCTGTATGGATGCCCAGTCGCTGTCCGGTCCGGAAGCCACCGTCTGCACCAGCACGTGGCTGTCCGCCTGGATGTAGGGCAGGTATTCGTTTTTGTTCAACAGCAGTTCCTGGCGGACAAAGTACCAGTCAATCAGAAAGACGACTTGCAGGGAGGTCACGGCTTCCCCTTCCACTTTCAGGTGGGTATCCCTCCAGATGCCGATGTTCGGCAGGCCGTCCACGTAGCGGTCGGCGATGTTCAATCCGCCGACAAATCCCGTCTTGCCGTCGATGACGGCGATTTTCCGGTGGTTTCGGTAATTGGCTTTGTTGGCGAAATGGTGGAAGCGTACCGGCAGGAAGGGATAGATTTGGATGCCCGCTTTCCGCACTTCCCGGATGAATTCTTTCGACAGGCTCCAGGAGCCTACGTCGTCGTAGATGATGCGGATTTCCACGCCCTCCCGGGCTTTCCGAAGGAGAATGTCTTTCAGTCGGGCGGTGAGCCGTCCCTCGGCGATGATGTAATATTCCAGGTGGATGAATTTCCGGGCATCTTCCAATGCCTGAAACAGCGCCTGGAAGGTTTCTTCGCCGTTGTGGAGCACTTGTATCCGGTTGAATCGGGTGAGCAGCGCCTTGCTGTTGTTCAGCAACAGGGTCATCAGTTTCCGGACCTCGGCGCTTTCTTTCTTTTGCAGGAATTCCGATTTCTTAATCCATTGCTTCTGGTCCTCGCTCATATATTGCAACCATTTCATATCCCCCAGTCCTTTCATCGAGAACATTTTGATTTTCCGGTAGTTCACGCCGAAATAGAGGTAAAAGAGAAAGCCTATCAGGGGGACGGTGACCAGGACGATAATCCACGCAAGGGTACGCACCGGGTTCCGGTTTTCAAGAATGACGTTGAAGACCACGCTTGCTACCGTAAAAACGTACAGGGCGATTAAAACATATATGCCAATCTGCAACCAGGACATAAAATTAGTTGTACCTTTGCGTTATGAACACGATTTGTCATCTGACACAATACGCTCTGCAAGAGCTGAAAGATTCATATCCAGCCTCCGAAATCCGGAGCATTTGCCGTATCGTCTATATGGATGTCTTGCATTTCACAAATATAGATATCCATTTGAGAAAAAACGAGATTTTGGAGAAAAGCTTTGCAAATAAATTTACGGAAATCGTCGCCCTGCTGAAGTCGGGGCATCCGATACAATACATTTTGGGGGAGACGGAGTTTGCCGGGTTGCGGTTTGAGGTGGACGCCTTGACGCTGATACCCCGTCCGGAAACGGGGGAGCTGGTGCGGTGGGTGGACGGGTGTCTGGATGCCGGGCTGAAGGTGCTTGACATCGGGACGGGAAGTGGTTGTATCGCCGTCACCCTGGCGCACTTGCATCCCGATTGCCGGATTTCGGGCGTCGATGTTTCCGCCGGGGCGATTGCCGTGGCATCTCGAAACGCAAGGCGCAACGGAGTGGAGGTGGAATGGCGGACGGGGGACATTCTGTGTTTCGAGCAGGAACGGTGGGACAGTTACGACGTGGTGGTCAGCAATCCCCCATACGTCCGGGAGAGCGAAAAGGCGGGTATGGAGGAACGAGTGTTGCGGTTCGAACCGTCGGAGGCGCTGTTTGTGCCAGACGGGGACCCCTTGCTGTTTTACCGCCGGATATGCGAGTTCGGCAGGGAGCATCTGAATCGCCGGGGCTTGCTGTTTTTTGAAATCAACGAGGCGCTGGGCGCTGAAACCTTGCAACTAATGGAACGATACGGCTATGCCAATCTGGAACTCCGGCAGGATTTTTGCAGAAAGGACAGAATGGTAAAAGCGGAACTCCTTTAAACGATAAGTTATGACCACAGAACACGCTCTCCGCATCGTAACAGGATTGTGCAGTAAGAAGGAATACTGCACGGCGGACATCCTGTCCAAGCTCCGCAAGTGGGAGATTGCCGAGGAGGACATTCGGAAAATGATGACTTTCCTGTATCAGTATAAGTTTGTCGATGATGCCCGCTTTGCCCGGATATATGCGGAGGATAAGTTCCGGTTCAATCACTGGGGAATGCAGAAAATTGTGATGATGTTGCGGAGAAAAGGCATCTCGCCGGAGGTCATCGAAGAGGCGCTGGAGGCGGCGGACATCCGGAATTACCGGGAGGAATGTGAAGCCTTGCTGGCGCAAAAGATGAAGACCCTGAAGGAACAGGACCCCTATGAGCTGAAAGTGAAGCTGTTCCGTTTCGGTGCGGGACGCGGCTTTGATTTCGATACCCTTCATTCCTGCCTGCAAAATTTGCTACCGGAGGGGTAGTTCATAAAGTTTATAAAGTTCATAAAGTTCATAAAGTTATAAGGTTTTGGGGTGGGTTGTTTGTTTTTCCGTTTTCTTCGGGGAGATACGCTTTTGATATTCCTTGTCGTTTCCCGTTGCAAAGCCGGAGAAGTTCCGGTGAAGAAAGGAAACAACAACTTATTTAACTCCTATTCAACTCCTATTTACAACTGTTCTGGATAAGTTGTATATAGGAGGTAAATAAGGGATGTATAGGAGGTGTAGCGGATCTTCACCGAATCTTCACCGGGATTTCACCGTGAATGTTACATTTGGAGATTTGAAAATAAATTCGTAACTTTGTGATAGTTATCCATAAATAGAGAAGTTATGTCGGATTATATTCGTTTTGACTGGGCGATGAAACGCCTTCTTCGCGACAAAGCCAACTTTGCCGTGTTGGAAGGTTTGATGACCACGCTGTTGGGAGAGAAAATCACAATCCAAAGATTGTTGGAAAGCGAGAGCAATCAGGAAAGCGAGTATGATAAATACAACCGTGTGGATATTCTGGCGGAAGACTCCAAAGGGACATTGTTGCTTTTTGAAATACAGAACAACAATGAGTTTGCCTATTTCCAGCGGATGTTGTTCGGGGTATCGAAGTTGGTGACCGAATACATTCATCGCGGGCAAGGATATGAGAACATACGGAAAGTATATAGCATAAACATTGTTTATTTCTCTTTGGGTGTCGGAACGGATACCGTGTATCGCGGTCAGACGGAATTTCGAGGTATTCACAATAATGAATTGTTGCGACTATCACCTTTCCAGCAGGAGACATTCAAGGTTTCGGAAGTGAGTCAGCTTTATCCGGAATATTACATCTTGCGTGTTAATGATTTTAATCATTGGTCCAAGGTCCCGCTGGAGCAATGGATTTATTTTCTCAATACGGGGGAGATTCCCGACGACGCCACGGCACCGGGATTGAAAGAGGCGCGCGAACGTTTGAAACTGGATGAGTTGAGCAAAGACGAGCTGAAGGCCTATTATCGTCATTTGGACAACGTTGTCATCTTGCGGGACAACATCAATACGGAACGGGCGGAGGGACGATTAGAGGGAAGAGCTGAGGGACGTATGGAAGGGCGAGAAGAAGGTCGTGCAGAAGGTCGTGCAGAAGGACTTGTTGAAGGAAGAGTCGAAGGACGTGCGGAAGGTCGCGCCGAAGAAAAGCGTGAATTGGCAAGAGGTTTTAAAGCGGTAGGAACACCCGTGGAGGTTATTGCACGAGTGACGGGGCTTGCTGTCGAGGAGATTGAAAAATTATAAATTCCATTTACATATCCTGTTAACAAAGAAATTTTCAGTGGTGTGCGGAGATTTTGCACACAAACCCTCCCAAAATTAGTTTTGGTTTTTGATTTTTTATAGTTTTGAGGCAAAATCGGAAAAATGGGTAGTATGCCTCAAATCGTTTATTTGCCGAGGTGGTCGGATACGGTGGCTTTGAGAAAGCTGGCGGAGACGCATAGGTCGGATTATCTTTTGTTGTACACGGGGACAAGCGAACTGCATTTGGCTCCCCGTGCCGTGGAAAGAATGTTGCAGGTTGCCCGGATGTCGGATGCCGTGATGTTGTATGCGGATTATTTCCGGCGGGAGGGTGATGTAAAAAAAAGCATCCCTGTTTTGGAATATCAGTTGGGCAGTTTGAGGGATGATTTCGATTTTGGCCCCCTGCAATTGTATCGGACCCGGGAGTTTGCCGAAGCCGTGGCGGAAATGGAGGAGGATTACCGTTATGCAGCCTTGTACGATTTGCGCTTGAGGCTGTCTCGGAAAGGCGACATCGTGCGTTTGCCGGAATCCTTGTACACGGTGGAGGAAACGGATTTCCGGAAATCCGGCGAAAAACAGTTCGATTACGTGAATCCTGCCCAGCGGGAGGTGCAGGTGGAAATGGAGCAGGCCTGTACGGCTCATTTGCGCGCCATAGGGGCGAAGCTTGCACCGCGTACCCGGAGCGTCGAATTGGAGGTGGGAGGTTTTTCGGTGGAGGCTTCCGTGGTGATTCCGGTGAAAGACCGGGTGGGCACGATTGCCGATGCCGTGGGTTCAGCTTTGAGTCAGCAGACGGATTTTCCGTTCAATGTAATCGTGGTGGACAACCATTCCACGGACGGCACCACTGCCGTTGTGCAGGAACTGGCACGGACAAACCCGTCGCTTGTGCATCACATTCCCGCTTCCCGGGAGCTGGGCATCGGAGGATGCTGGAACGAGGCGATAGGGCATCCCGATAGCGGAAAGTTCGTCGTTCAGTTGGATAGCGACGATTTGTATTCGGATGAACATACCCTCCAGACGATAGTGGATGCTTTTTATCGGGAAAAATGCGCTATGGTGATTGGCAGTTACCGAATGGTGAACTTCCGACTGGAGGAAATTCCGCCGGGCGTGATTGCTCATCGGGAGTGGACGGCGGAGAACGGGCACAACAATGCTTTGCGCATCAACGGACTGGGGGCTCCCCGGGCGTTTTACACCCCGGTGGTGCGGAGCATCGGGTTCCCCAATGTCAGCTATGGAGAAGATTATGCCGTCGCGCTTGCCGTTTCCCGGGAATATCGGATAGGACGCATTTTCGACGCCCTGTACCTTTGTCGCCGTTGGGACGGCAATTCCGATGCGGCACTGGATGTCGCGAAGCAGAATGCCTATCATTTTTACAAGGACAAAATCCGGACACTGGAGCTGAAAGCCCGGATGAAAATGAATATTTCGGAAGCCGGAGATGAATAACGGGGATTTACAGCGGTTGCACGACAGTCAGATGCGGGAATTTGAACTGGCACGACGGAATTTTGACGGTTTGCGACAGGTGGTTTACCGGGACATTGATTTCGGGGCGTTCTCCGTCCGGGTACAGTACAATCCGGCACGGATGCTTTCCACCAATGCCAAGGTCGACCGGCAGACGTTGCAGTCCCGTCCCTGTTTCCTTTGCGGGGAGCATTTGCCGGAGGGACAGCGGGGAATCGCCTATGACGGGGGCTATCACATTTTCGTGAATCCGTATCCCATTTTCCCCCGGCATTTCACGGTTCCCGCTGATGCGCACATTCCCCAGCGAATCGATGCGCATATCGGGACGTTGTTGCGACTTGCCTCCGATTTTACTGACTATGTGGTGTTTTACAATGGACCGGAGTGCGGGGCTTCGGCTCCGGATCATTTCCATTTCCAAATGGTGCCTCGGCAGTCGATGCCCTTGGAACAGGACATCCGGCGGGAGGAGTTGCGGAGAACGGTGGTTCGGAAAGAAGGGTGTTCCGTTTCCGTATTGGAGAACTACCTCCGGGAAGTGGTGGTGCTGAGGGTTTCTCGTTGGCAGGATTTGTCGGAATGGTTCGTCCAGGTGCGGGACGGAGTCGGACGGCTGGTGTCTTTCCAGGAGGAGCCGATGATGAACGTGCTGGCGTGGTTTGAGGACGGTTGGTGGACGTTGTGCGTGTTTCCCCGGAAGCTGAGGCGACCGAGGCAGTTTTTTGCTGAGGGGGAGGAAAAGATATTGTTCAGTCCCGGGTGCGTGGATATGGCGGGGGTGATAGTCGCTCCCCGGAAGGAGGATTTTGACCGCTATTCGGTATCGTTGTTGACCGACCTTTTCGGACAGGTGTCCGCGACGCCCGATGTGCGTGATGCACTGGTTCAGGAATTAGAAAAGATAAGTTTATGATACAGACGATTCCATACATCGAAGTCGGTGTCCTGTTTGCCGAGAAGATACATTTCAGACTGAACGGCACATTCCGTGCCGGGAGCAAGGCGTATGAAGGGGAATATTGCGTTTACAGGGAAAAGGAGAAGTATTGGTTGCAAGGAGCGGAAGGCGTGCAGGAGATTGCCTTGCCGGTGGTGTTTGCCCCTGACGACTATGTCGCCCGGGATTTCGACTTGACGGAGGTGGTCATCGGCATCCAGTTCCATTGGGAACGCAAGGAGACCCAAAAGTTCAGGGGCGAGTTGAAAATCATAGACGAGGGGGAACATTTGACGGCAGTTAACCGTTTGCCCCTGGAAGATTATCTGGTGAGCGTCATCTCTTCCGAGATGAAAGCCACCGCTTCGCTGGAGTTTTTAAAGGCGCACGCTGTTATTTCCCGGAGTTGGTTGCTGGCACAGCAGGAGAAAGCCCGGCAGTTGGCAGGACCGTATTGCTCCTGCCGGCAGAACGACCGGGAATATATCCGTTGGTACGACCGGGAGGACCACGCCCATTTTGACGTATGTGCCGATGACCATTGCCAGCGTTATCAGGGCATCAGCAAGGCTTATACGCCTGTCGTCCTGGAAGCGGTGCGGAGTACCTGTGGGGAGGTGCTGACTTATCACAGTAAAATTTGCGATGCCCGTTTTTTCAAGTGTTGCGGGGGAGCTACCGAACGCTTTGAGAATACTTGGGAGCCGGTCGTGCATCCCTATTTGGACAAGATTACCGATGCCGAAACTCCGCTCGATACCGGAGACCTTTCGGAAGAAGGGGTTGCCCGGAAGTGGATACTTTCTGCTCCGGAGGCGTTCTGCAACACTTCGGACGCCAAGGTGCTGGGGGAGGTGCTGAACGATTACGATTTGGAAACGCAGGACTTTTTCCGTTGGCAGGTTCGCTACACGGCATCTGAATTGTCCGCCTTGGTGCGGGAAAAGACGGGTTTTGATTTTGGCACGGTCACGGAAATCGTTCCGTTGGAGCGAGGTGTTTCGGGGCGACTGATTCGGGTCAGGATTGTCGGTACCCGCAAGACGCTGGAAATCGGGAAGGAACTGCTGATTCGCAAGGCTTTTTCGCCGACTCACCTGTACAGTTCGGCTTTTGTCGTAGACAAGGAGGGAGAGGACTTTGTTTTCCACGGTGCCGGCTGGGGACACGGCGTGGGCTTGTGTCAAATCGGCGCGGCGGTTATGGGGGCACGGGGCTATTCCTATCGTCAGATTTTGCGACATTACTTCAAGGATAGCGAGATTTCGCAACTTTATTCATAAACTCGAAACTGAAACGTTATGAAACCCTGGTCTTGGATACCCACTCTTTATTTTGCCCAAGGGCTCCCTTATGTGGTCGTTATGACGGTGGCGGGCATTATGTTCAAGCGTCTGGGTATGTCGAATGCGGACCTTGCCCTGTACACCAGCGGATTGTATCTTCCGTGGGTCATCAAGCCCCTTTGGAGTCCGCTGGTGGACATCTTGAAGACGAAACGCTGGTGGATTGTCGTTATGCAAATCGTCATCGGTGCCGCACTGGGGGGAGTTGCTTTCACCTTGCAGGCACCTTTTGCCATTCGTTGTTGCTTGAGCTTTATGTGGTTGGTGGCGTTCAGTTCGGCAACGCACGACATCGCGGCGGACGGATTTTATATGTTGGCGTTGACGGAGCAGAAGCAGGCTTATTTTATCGGCATCCGGAATACGTTTTACCGGATTGCCGTTATTTTCGGTCAGGGAATATTGGTGATGTTTGCGGGTATGCTGGAGGCGTTCTATTCGGAACGTTTGCCGGAAGCAGTCGCTGTGCCTCGGGCGTGGGCGGTGACGTTCTACATCTTGACGGCGTTGTTCGGGCTGTTGTGCATCTATCACCGTCGGATGCTTCCCCGTCCGGAAAAGGATTGTGCGGTTGCTGGCGGAAAGCGTTCTTCCTTCCGGGAAGTGTTGCGGGAGTTCGGGGGGACGTTCGGGACCTTTTTCCAGAAAGAGGGAATCGTTCCGGCATTGCTTTTTATCTTGTTTTACCGTTTTGCCGAGTCGCAGTTGGTGAAAATCACCGCTCCTTTCCTGTTGGATACTCCGGAGGCGGGCGGATTGGGACTCTCCACCGCGCAGGTGGGATTCGTTTACGGGACGGTTGGGGTCGTGGCGTTGACTTTGGGGGGCATCGCCGGAGGGATTGTCTTGTCCCGCAAGGGCTTGCGTGCTTGCCTGTGGGGAATGACCGTTGCGATGAATCTGCCTAATTTGGTTTACCTGTATCTGGCTATGGCGCGTCCGTCCGGAATGGCGATTGTTTCCGGTTGCGTAGCCGTGGAACAGTTGGGTTACGGTTTCGGATTCACCTCCCTGACTTGTTTTATGATGCTTTTCAGCGCCGGCAGGCACCAGACGGCGCATTATGCGCTCTGTACCGGCTTTATGGCATTGGGGATGATGACGCCCGGTATGTTTTCGGGTTGGCTGGAAGAGTTGCTCGGCTACCGGAACTTCTTTGTCTGGATTATGGGCTGTACCTTGCCCAGTTTTTGGGTGACGGCGCGCATCCGTCCGTTGCTGGACAGGCATCTCCGTACCGATAGCAACCGATAACGGCGTTTCGGTTTTGTCCGGCGATGCCAGAAAACACGGGCTTGAAAAATTTTCTGCATTTTCTTCAAAAAAAATTCGGGATTCTGAAACCTTGCCATTCTTTTTGGCGTAAAACTTGATGATTTAGCACACACCACGGGGAGAGGAAGCTTATAAACAAGCTGTTTTCACGATAGTTCTTTAAAATGATTGCCTGATAAACTACGGGATAATTACACCACGCACACACCACACAGACGCACGCACATATAATAATTTCTTTTCAGAATCCCTATCAGGATAGTTTTAAAGTCTCCGGGAAATGTCTCCCTAAAAAACACAGAAGGCGCAAAACAGCGCCTTCTGCTGTTTTTTGTCGAGTCGCTTGATTGTTCCGGGTGTTCAAAAAAATTGTACCTTTGTGTCGGTTTAATTTGGATAAAAAATTGAATACAAAGGATTTGTTGCAAAAATACCTGTCGGCGGGAGTCATCGGGAAATTGACTTCACGGCTGACTTCCGGCGGGGACAGAAAGTACAAGCTTGTCAACAATGCCGGTTCGGTGACCGCTTTGCTGGTGGGAGCTATGCGGACAACCCGTCCGGGCTTTCGGGTGGTGGTCTTGAACGACCGGGAAGAGGCGGCCTATTTTTACAATGACCTTGTCGCTGTCGCGGACGAGCAGAAAACGGCTTTTTTGCCTTCTTCGTACAGGCGGATGATCAA
The DNA here is from genome assembly GCA_947176455.1 of uncultured Odoribacter sp. GTDB lineage: Bacteria > Bacteroidota > Bacteroidia > Bacteroidales > Marinifilaceae > Odoribacter. Next base: position 12,364 of record CAMWQQ010000014.1, read on the forward strand.
AGAGGAGGAGAAAGACAACGATTCGGTTCTGGTGCGGACGGAGGTGCTGAATAACATCAGCAACGGATTGGTGGACACGCTGGTGACTTTTCCCGAGGCGTTGGCGGAGAAGGTGGTGGACCGTTCCGTATTGGCGGATATGTCGATGATTGTCCGTCAAGGCGATAAACTTTCCATTTCTTTCGTGGAAAATCTCTTGGTGGAATACGGGTTTGAACGGAACGACTTTGTGTATGAACCCGGACAGTTTTCGATTCGGGGGAGCATCGTGGATATTTATTCGTTTGCGGAGGAGTTGCCAGTGCGGATTGATTTCTTCGGGGATGAGGTGGATTCTGTTCGCTTTTTTGACGTTGAAACCCAATTGTCCGACCGCCGGGTGGAGCAGGTTTCCATTGTGCCGGACTTGAGTCGGACCTCCGAAACCGGCGCGCATACCGACTTGTTTTCCTATTTCGGGGAAAAACCCGTGTGGTGGGTGAAGAACGGAATGTTCCTGCACGACAAGGTGAAAGCATTGTATGCGGAGGCGGGCGACGGACTGATGACTTCCGAGGAGGTGCTGATGAGCTACGTGGATGCCTGTCCCGTGGTGGAATGGGGACCTGATTTGTATTTCCGGGGGGAAACCGTGGATGTCGGTTGCGAGGTGCAGCCCCCGACCAACAAGCATTTCGATTTGCTGGCGGAAACCTTGCAGTCGCGCCAGGCGAACGGTTACCAGTTGTGCATCTGTTCCGGCAACGAGATGCAGATACAGCGGATTCGCGACATTTTCAAGGACAAGGGCTACCGGATTGATTTTACCTGGCTGGAGGGGGTGATACACGAGGGATTTGCCGACACGAACGAGAAAATCTGCGTGTACACGGAGCATCAGATATTTGACCGCTATCATAAGTACCGCTTACAGACCACCCGCATCCGGCAAGGCAGGGAGGCGATTACGCTCGGCGAATTGCAGAGTTTGCATCCCGGCGATTACGTCGTCCACGTCGACCACGGCATTGGCAGGTTCGGCGGTCTCGTCAAACTCAACAATGACGGGAAAGAGCAGGAGGTCATTCGGCTGGTCTATAAGAATAATTCGGAATTGTATGTGGGGCTTCATTCCTTGCATAAGATTTCCAAATACAAGGGGAAAGACGGTGTGCCTCCGGTGGTGAACAAGCTGGGCGGAGATGCTTGGAACCGCCTGAAACAAAAGACCAAGTCCCGGGTAAAGGACATCGCCCGGGAATTAATCGCCTTATATGCCCGTCGCAAAAGCGAGGTCGCCTTTGCCTTTTCAAAGGACAGCTATTTGCAGCAGGAAATGGAGGCCTCTTTTATGTATGACGAGACGCCAGACCAGATGAAGGCAATCGAGGCGGTCAAGGTGGATATGGAACAGCCTCGGGTGATGGACCGGCTGGTGTGCGGAGATGTCGGTTTCGGCAAGACGGAGGTGGCTATCCGTGCCGCGTTCAAGGCGGTGGCGGACAGCAAGCAGGTTGCCGTACTGGTGCCCACGACTGTTTTGGCTTATCAGCATTATCATACGTTTTCCCAGCGTCTGGAGGGGATGCCCTGCCGGATTGAATACATCAGCCGGATGAAGAAAAGCGGCGATATCAAGAAAATTTTGCAGGAATTGAAGGAGGGAAAGGTGGACATTGTTATCGGCACCCACCGGTTGACGAGCAAGGATGTCGAATTTAAGGATTTGGGTCTGCTGATTATCGACGAGGAACAGAAGTTCGGGGTCGGCGTGAAGGAGAAGCTGAAACAGATGAAACTGAACGTGGACACGCTGACGATGACCGCTACTCCGATTCCGCGAACCCTTCAGTTTTCCTTAATGGGTGCCCGGGATATGTCCATTATCCGGACGCCGCCACCCAACCGCTATCCGATTGTGACGGAACTGCATCGTTTTGACGAGCAGTTGATAAAGGAAGTGATTCTATATGAGTTGTCCCGGAACGGTCAGGTGTTCTTCATCCACAACCGAGTGGAGACGATTCGGGACATTCAGGGGATGTTGCAACGGGTGATACCCCAAATAAAGACTTGCGTTGCCCACGGACAGATGTCCGGCGAGGAACTGGAACGGGTGATGCACGATTTTGTCCGGGGAGATTACGATGTGTTGATTGCGACGACCATTATCGAGTCGGGATTGGACATTCCGAATGCCAATACGATGATTATCAATCAGGCGCAGAATTATGGACTGAGCGACTTGCACCAGTTGCGGGGTCGAGTGGGACGTTCCAACAAGAAGGCTTTTTGCTATTTGCTGACTCCGCCTTTGGACGTGGTCAATCCGGATGCGCGCAGGCGATTGAAGGCGATAGAGGATTTCAGCGGACTGGGAAGCGGATTCAACATCGCGATGCAGGACCTCGACATCCGGGGTGCCGGGAATATCCTGGGGGCGGAGCAGTCCGGCTTTATCGCTGAAATTGGGTACGAGACTTATCAGCGCATTTTGAACGAGGCTTTGTTGGAGTTGCGGGAAGAGGAGTTCCCGGAGGCGATGACGGAACAGGCGGAACAACGGCAGGAGTTTGTTGCCGAGTGCGTGATTGAATCCGATTTTGAGGTGCTGATACCGGACACTTACGTGGAGAACATCAGCGAGCGCGTCCGTTTGTATCGGGAATTGGACAACATCAGCGATGAGTCCGGACTGGAGCGGTTCGCCTCCAAGCTGACCGACCGTTTCGGAACGTTGCCGTCGCAGGTTGAGGGATTGCTGGAAATCGTGCGGTCGAGGAGGTATTGTATGGAGTTGGGAATAGAGCGGTTGTTGGTGAAGAACGGCAAGATGATAGTTTATTTTGTCGGCGAACAGACTTCGCCGTTCTATCGTTCTGCCGTTTTTGCCGCCATTCTGAAATTCGTGCAACAGCAGAGCCTGCCTTGTCGTTTCAGCGAGAAGAACGGCAAGTTGTCCTTGATTTTTACCGAGGTGACCAATGTCATGAAAATGGCGAGGTATGTCCGACAGATGTGGGAGAAAGTGAGGGGTTAGGAGGTATAGGTTAATTTTAAAATATGCTGGTCGATGAATGTGGTCGTTGATGCGGGAAATACCCGAATGAAATATGCCTTTTTTGACGAGGACTGTTTTGTGGAAGCCCGCTATTGTGCGGACGGGATAGAGCAGGAGATTGTGAAACGGAAAAATGCAGGGCACCGGATTCATTTGTTGCTTTCGGGTAGTGGCAGGATTCCGGAGGAAGTGCGTTTGCCGTTGCTGGCGGTGGCGGATGCCTTTTGGGAAGCTTCTCCCGATATGAACTTGCCTTTGAAAATCGGATATGCTACTCCCGGTTCTTTGGGATTTGATCGGATTGCCGTTTGCACGGGAGCGATGAAATTGTTTCCGGGTCATCCTTTGCTGGTCATTGATTCGGGCACCTGCATTACTTTCAATTATGTGGATGCGTCCGGCGTTTTCCTGGGTGGAAATATCTCTCCGGGGCTGGAATTGCGTTTCAAGAGCCTCCACCAACATACCGCCCGGTTGCCATTGGTCGCACCCGAAAGGGAATACGGTGGCATGGGCACGACGACGGAAGAGGCTATCCGCAACGGGGTTATGGATGGCATGCTTTTTGAAGTGGAAAGTTATATCCGGCGTTTCCGAGAAAGAGAACGGGAGGCGAAAATCGTCATCACCGGCGGGAATGCCCGTTTCCTGGAAAATCATCTGACAGAGGATGCCCGGTTTTGCGATATACTCGGTTTCATAGGGTTAAATGAAATACTGCAATATGCTAAAAAGTGCGACTAATTATTAAAATCTTTGTCGCGGGCTGTGTATTTAGAAAAAATAATAATATTTTTGTCGAAAAGAGAGTTTGGACTAGCTTGTTGTGATACGCTTAATATATCAAGACTATAAATATTGAAATCATGAAAAAAATTGTTGTTCTGGTGTTGGGTATTTGTCTTGGAGGAGGGATTGCAAACGCCCAAAGTTTAACTTCCAAATATGGTTTGGATAGTGTGCAGACGCTTACGAATGCTTCTATTTATACGGAATTTGTAAAACAGAAAAATTATACGGAGGCGTTGCCGGCATGGAGATATGTTTTTCTCAATGCTCCGGTGTTTCAGTTGAACACGTATGTGCGAGGTGAGGAGATCATTTCCAACATTTACGCGAAGACCAAGAATCCGGCTTATCTGGATACCTTGATGATGGTTTACGACCAATGGATCAAGTATTTCGGCAAACATCCCCGGCTGGGTGAAGGTTATGCCTTGGGAAAGAAAGGAAATTCTTTGTTGAAATTCGGCGCCAATGATGCCGAAACGAAGAAACAGGCATACGGTTATCTTGCGAAGTCAGTGGAGTTGGCTGGGGACAATTCGCATCCGGTTACCGTGCAGTCCATGTTCTTCGTTGCCGGAGATTTGTTCAAAGGCGGGGAAATCTCCAAGGAGGATTACATCAATGTTTATATGAACGTGGCGAAGTTCATCGAACGTGGTTTGAAAGACCCCAAGAAAACGGAAACATTCCAGACGATGAAGACCAACGTCAACAATCTGTTTTTCGGTTCCGGTGCCGCTGATTGCGAAACCTTGGATCGTTTGCTGACGGAGAAATACCAGGCGGATCCGGACAATATCGAGAACTTGAAGTCCATTTCCTCCTTGTTGCGCCGGAACGAGTGTGCGCATCTGGGGCTGTTTGCGACGGTTGCGGAAAAGATATACGGTTTGGATCCGGATGCTGAAGCCGCTTATTCTTTGGCCAACATGTTCCTGAAACGTCAGGATTACGAAAAGACCGAAATCTACCTGAAAGAGGCCATCAATAAGTCGACCGTAAAGGAAGACAAGGCAGATTATCACATGCGAATGGCGCAGTTGAAACTGGTGCAGAAACAGCTTCCGGTAGCGAAGACCAATATCTTGGAAGCGCTGAAGATGAAGCCGGACAACGGAGCCGCTTATCTGTTGCTGGGAAAGACTTATGCGGCATACGCATCTAAGTACGGAGAGGATAATTTTGACCATGCTTCCGTTTATTGGGTGGTTGTGGACAAGCTCCAGAAAGCAAAACAGGTCGATCCTTCCGTAGCGGAAGAGGCTAACAGTTTGATTAAGACGTACAGTCTTCACTTCCCTTCCAAGGAGGATGCTTTCTTCCGGAGTATCGTGGACGGTACGACGGTTAAAATCGGGGACTGGATCAATGAAACGACGAAAGCCCGTTTTACGAACAGGTAACCAATTTGCATGAGGTCGATTTTGTTCCGAATATCTTTGAGAGGCATTACTGTTCTGCTGGGAGCAGTAATGCTTTTGTCTTGTAAAAACGACGAGCGGGAAGTGAACGCCTTGGCGGATGTCGAGGTGCGTCCGGAGATGGTAGGGTATGATTTGGAATTGATTTATTCCGATTCCGCGCGGATAAAATACAAGGTGAT